>JACQDI010000726.1 GCA_016201195.1 Acidobacteriota bacterium
CCTTCGTAGAGCGCATCAAACGCGGCGGGGTGCTCACCGAACAGGCCGTCGGCGAACACGCTCCCCTCCGACCAGTGGAAATGAATCTCGCGCCGCGGCCCACCCTTGTCGAGCCAGCGAGCGAGGGACTGGCGTTCAGCAGGGGAAATCTCGACCACCTTGGGGCGCAGCGGAAGCCACAGATAGACGTCGGTCGATTCCAGCAGCCGATCGAAGTCGGGCGAGGGCTGGGCGAGCTTGGTCACTTTTGCCTCGGTGAGGCGGTCCTCGAGCGCGGGAACCAGTTCGGCGAAATAGCCGGGATCATAGCGGATCAGAACCCGCTCACTGGGTGCGATTTCAAGCGCCGCGACGATCCGGGCGGCGAGACGGTCATAGTCGAGGCCTTGGGCCGCCAGGGCAATGGAGAACAGGACTGCTAACTTGCTCATAGGGAATAGCTTAATACACTTTTCCAATTTCGGTAAGGTATGTAACAGTTCTGTACCGCAGAGTCAGGATCTGCGGTTTCGGTCGCACAAGGCCGGCAGGTCCTGGGCAAATAGCCCGGCGCAATAGTTGACAATGTGCCACTCATGTTTAATAATAGGTTTTAGCTAAAGCATTCTTACGTTGGCGGGAGCCAAAGGAGAAGGAGAGAGTTTTATGGGCAAGACGATTGGCATTGACCTGGGAACGACGAACTCGGTGGTGGCGGTCATGGAGGGCGGCCAGCCGACGGTGATCGCGAACCAGGAGGGGGCGCGGACCACCCCGTCGGTAGTGGCGTTCACTAAGAGCGCGGAGCGGTTGGTGGGCCAAGTGGCCAAGCGGCAGGCGATCACCAACCCCGAGAACACGATTTTCTCGATCAAGCGCTTCATGGGGCGGCGCTACAACGAGGTCACCGAAGAGATGAAGATGGTGCCCTACCAGATCGTGTCCGGGTCGAACCCGGTGAAGGTGCAAGTGATGGAGAAGGAGTACACGCCGCCGGAGATCTCGGCGATGATCCTGACCAAGCTGAAGGAGGCGGCGGAATCCTACCTCGGGGAGAAGATCAGCGAGGCGGTGATCACCGTTCCGGCGTATTTCAACGACTCGCAGCGCCAGGCGACCAAGGACGCGGGCAAGATCGCGGGACTGGACGTGAAGCGGATCATCAACGAGCCGACCGCGGCGGCGCTGGCGTACGGCCTGGACAAGAAGAAAGACGAGACGATCGCCGTGTATGACTTCGGGGGCGGGACATTCGACATCTCGATCCTGGAAGTGGGCGAGGGCGTGGTGGAGGTGAAGTCGACCAACGGGGACACGCACCTGGGCGGCGACAACATCGACCACGAGCTGATGCAGTGGATCATCGGCGAATTCAAGAAGGAGCAGGGGATCGACCTGTCGAAAGATAAGATGGCGCTGCAACGGCTGAAAGAGGCGGCAGAGAAGGCCAAGATGGACCTCTCGACGCTGCTGGAGACGGAGATCAACCTGCCGTTCATCACCGCCGACGCCACCGGGCCGAAGCACCTGCAAATGAAGCTGACGCGGGCGCGGTTCGAGCAGATGGTGGAGCACATCCTGCAGCGCAGCGTGGGCCCGGTTAAGCAAGCGCTGGCCGACGCCGGCGTGACGCCGGACAAGATCGATGAGGTCGTGCTGGTAGGCGGCTCGACACGCATCCCGCGGGTGCAGGACATCGTGCGGAACCTGTTCGGCAAGGAGCCCCACCGGGGCGTGAACCCGGACGAAGTGGTGGCCGTGGGCGCGGCGGTGCAGGCGGGCGTGCTGGGCGGCGAGGTGAAGGACGTGCTGCTGCTGGACGTGACGCCGCTGTCGCTGGGAATCGAGACGCTGGGAGGGGTCTTCACCAAGCTGATCGAGCGCAACACGACCATCCCCACGCGCAAGAGCGACATCTTTTCGACCGCGGCGGACAACCAGAACGCGGTGGACATCAAGGTCTACCAGGGCGAGCGGGCGATGGCGGGCGACAACCGGCTGCTGGGGGTGTTCCAGTTGGTGGGCATCCCGCCGGCGCCGCGTGGGGTGCCGCAGGTCGAGGTCATGTTTGACATCGACGCCAACGGCATTCTGAACGTGGCGGCCAAGGACCGGGCGACGCACAACGAGCAGAAGATCACCATCACCAGCTCGTCGGGGCTCTCCAAGGACGAAGTGGAGAAGATGGCCAAGGACGCCGAGTCGCACGCGGCCGACGACCGCAAGCGGCGGGACGAGATCGAGGCGCGCAACCGGGCTGACGCCATGATCTACAACACCGAGAAGATGCTCAAGGAGCACCGCGACAAGGTCCCGGCCGAGGACGCGAGCAAGATCGAGAGCGCTATCGAAGAGGCCAAGAAGGCGATGCAGCAGGGGGATTTGGCGGCGATCAACGTGGCGGTGGACAAGCTGACCAGCGCCAGCCACAAGCTGGCGGAAGCGATGTACAAAGCGGCGTCGCCGATGGATCAGATGAAGGCGGCGGCCGACGCCGCCGGCAAGACTGACGCCGGCAAGGGCGGCAAGGATAAGAAAGACGACGTCGTGGATGCGGAGTTTGTGGATGTAAACGATCCGGGGAAAAAGTAGCGAAGAGGCGAAGAGGCGGAGAGGCGAATGCCGGCGGACTACTACAAGACGCTGGGCGTCAAGCGGAACGCTTCGGCGGATGAGATCCGCAAGTCGTACCGGCGGCTGGCGCGGAAGCATCATCCGGACCTGAACCCCGGGGACAAGGCGGCCGAGGAGCGCTTCAAGCACTTGCAGGAAGCTTATGACGTCCTGAGCGATCCGAAGAAGCGCCAGATGTACGACCAGGTGGGGTTCTACTCGGAGAGCGGTTTTTATCCGGGAGCCGGAGGGCGGACGACAGCGGGGCCGCCGCCGGGCGGGTTCGGGTTCAGCGGGTTCGATTTTTCCGACGTGTTCGGCAACGTGGGAGCGGAGGAGCCTGGGCGCGGGGCGGGGGGCTTCGCGGAGATGTTCTCGCACGTGTTCCACCGGGGCGGAAGGCGCGAGGCGGAGCGCCAGCCGGGCACCGATCTGGAATACACGGTGCAGATCGGCTTCTGGGAGGCGATTCACGGCACCCAGGCGCGGTTGAACATCACGCGCTACGACGCCTGCGGGCAGTGCGGGGGGAGCGGCGCGGTCAGTGGAGCCTATTTGCAGTGCCCGGAGTGCCGGGGCACCGGCCAGGTCCACCAGATGGCCGGGGCGATGCGGTTCCAAATGATGTGCCCGCGCTGCCAGGGGAAGGGCCAGTTGCCAAACACCTGCCCGGCCTGCCACGGAGAAGGCAGGCTGTCTCACCCGGAAACGGTGGAGGTGCGCATTCCTGGGGGCGCGGAGAATAGCTCGCGGCTGCGCGTGGCCGGCAAAGGAAACGCCGGCAGCGGCGGGGCGCCGCCGGGCGATCTGTATATCACCACGCGGGTGGAGGAACATCCCTTCTTCAAACGACACGGAAACGACATCCACATCACGGTGCCGATTACGGTGGCGGAGGCGGCGCTGGGGGCGAAGGTCGAGGTGCCGACCATCGATGGCAAGGCGCTGTTGAAGATCCCGCCGGGGGCGGAGAGCGGCAAGCAGCTCCGGCTGCGGGAGAAGGGCGTGTTGAACCGGCGCACGAACGTGCGGGGGGACCAGTACGTGGAGGTGCGGGTGGTGGTGCCACGCGTGCAGGATGAGCGCTCGAAGGAGATCCTGCGGGAGTTTGCGCGGTTGAATCCGGAGGATCCGCGCGCCGGTCTGTTCGAGCAGAGATAGCGTATGGCACGGCAACGGCGGCGAGCGGCGTACATGATTTCGGTGGTCTCGGAGCAGTATGGGATTCACCCGCAGACGCTGCGCCTGTACGAGCGGGAGGGGCTGCTCAAGCCGTCGCGCACGGAGGGCAACACGCGCCTCTATACCGATAAGGACCTGGAGCGGCTGGAAGTCATCCTGTCGCTGACCCGCGATCTGGGGGTGAACCTGGCGGGGGTGGAGATCATCCTCAACATGCGCGAGAAGATGGAGGCCATGCAGAAACAGATGGAGCAGTTCGTGACCTGCCTGAGCCAGGAAATGGGCTCGTGGACGGAGCCACCTGCTGACAATTCGCGGCGGGCGCTGGTGCCAGTAGCGCCGCGCGCTGTGCCGACAGGCCGAGCGGCTAAGGCCACAACTCGCGGGAAGTCGTAAGTTTCGCGCCCCGGTCAATGGCCCGCGATAGAACCTGCTCGGAAGCGGCGGGGTCGATGCCGCAAATCGCGTCGGTAATGATTCTCACCTTCCGGCCGGCGTTGAGCAATCCCTCGATGGCGTAGCGGACGCAGTAATCGGTGGCCACGCCAAGCACCGCACATTCCTCGTTCGGGTAACGATCCAGCAAACGCAGCAGGTTGGGATTGGAAAACACGTCCAGAGTCTGTTTTTCGACGATGACTTGAGGGATGCGGTGATCGGGGAGAGCTATGCCGGGGCGGTTGGGGACCACGGCGCGGTCGCGGAGCAGGGTGGCGGGAACCTTCTGCTGGCCCAGAGTGCCGGCGACGCAGTGGGCGGGCCAGTCAGCGAACTCGGGGTCGTTCTCGGCGTGGGCGTCGACCGAGGAGAGGATGGGGACGCCGCGCTCGCGGGCGCCTTCGAAAATGCGGGCGAGCGTCGGGATCAACTTCTCGGCGCCGGGGACATAAAGGGCGCCGGCGGGAAGCAGGAAGTCGAGCTGGGTGTCTTCGTCGATCAGTAGCATAGGGGTCAGGGGTCAGGAGTCAGGAGACAGGAGTGGCGGAGCTGCTCGGTGAGTATGCGGAGTTTTTCGCTGTGCAGCACGGGGTATGGGGTTGTTTCCTCCAGGCGGCGGTAGGGCGCGGGGAGAGCAGCCAGGTTCTGGTGTGCGCGGGCGCGGGTTTGGGCCAGGCCGGGTGGCGGGGTGAGGCGGCGCCCGTCCTGAATGACCGGCGCCAGCACGGGTGTTGCGTTCGGGATGGATTCGCCCGCCAGGCCGATCACATCGTGATCCGGCAGACGAAACACCTGCTTGGCGCCGGGGAGGGATGGTTTTTCCCGGCTGAATTTCGCCGTGGGACGAGCGCCGATCTGCACCAGCTTATAGATGCTGCCCATGGAGGGAGCGTCGCAGGAAGTGGCTAGCTCGGTGCCGACGCCGAACCAATCGATGGGGGCGCCGCCGGAAACGAGAGCGGCGATACGGTATTCGTTGAGGTCGCCGGAGGCCATGATGCGAGCCTGGGGGAAACCGGCCCCATCCAGGATGCGGCGGGCGAGGCGGCTCTCGGCCAGGAAGTCGCCGCTGTCGAGGCGGATGCCCCAAAAAGGCCGGCCCACGCCGACCGCGTTGCGCACACCTTGCTCGACGTCGTAGGTGTCGACCAGGTAAACGGCGCGGTCTCCCAACAGATCGTGGAGGCGGGCAAAGGCTTCGGATTCGGAGTTGTAGGCCAGGGTCCAGGAATGGGCGGCGGTGCCGAAGACAGGGATGCCGAAACGACGCCCGGCCTCGACGTTGGAGGTGCCGGCGCATCCGCCGATGTAGGCGGCACGGGCGCCGAGGGCGCCGGCCTGCGGCGTGTGGGCGCGGCGGGTGCCGAACTCGACGATGGGGCGTCGTTGAGCGGCCTCCA
>JACQDI010000727.1 GCA_016201195.1 Acidobacteriota bacterium
AAGACGCTGCCGTGGGCTTCCCCGACGACACCAACGCCTCCGGCCCCACCTTGGTCAGCACCGCCACGCTGTGCGAGGTGGCCCGCTGGTTCGGCGCGGATTTGGATGAAATGCGCCGGCGCTTCCGCGCCAACCTGGAGATCGATGGCGTGCCCGCCTTCTGGGAAGATCAACTGATCGGCGTGACCTTTCGCCTCGGCGAAGTGGCCATCGAGGGAGTGAATCCCTGCGCCCGCTGCGCCGTCCCTAGCCGGAACTCCCTCACCGGCGAGGTGGTCGATCCCGCCTTTGCGAAGAGCTTCGCCGAGCGCCGCGCAAAGGCTCTGCCGCCGTGGGCCGATCGCCGCCGCTTCGACCACTACTACCGCCTGGCGTTAAACACACGCATCCCGGAGAGCGAGGCAGGGAAAATCATTCGGGTAGGGGATTGTTTGTGGGGCGGACTTTAGCGCCTGGCGTTAAACACACGCATCCCGGAGAGCGAGGCAGGGAAAATCATTCGGGTAGGGGATTGTTTGTGGGGCGGACTTTAGTCCGCAGCCGGGCTTCAGCCCGGCCCAGCCTGACGGCAAATTTGCCCTCAGGTCCCGGACAGGCAAGAATGGCTGTCCTGGGCAAACCTCAGACCCGCGCGGGCTGAGGCCCGCCCGACCTGCGTTCCTTCGCGGCTATAACGCCTTCCGATACAGCTCGAGCAGATCCTCGCGGGTACACGGGCGGGGGTTGAGCTGGTGACAGCCATCCTGGATGGCCTTGTCAGCCAGCGCCGGCAGCGCCGCCTCGGCAATCCCGAAATCGCGCAGACGCGGCGGGATGCGGCATCTCGCGTTCAGCTCCCGCACCTGCTCCACGATGTCGCCGCCGCCGAATTGCGCGGCCAGTTCCGCCAGCCGCTCCGAAACCGCGCTGCGGTTGAACTCCAGCACCCACGGCAGCATCACCGCGTTGGCTGTCCCGTGGTGCATCCCGGCGTCGGACGAGAGCGGGTGAGCCAGCGAGTGCGTGGCTCCCAGGCCTTTCTGAAACGCGATCGCGCCCATCATGGCCGCCATCATCATATTGCCCCGGGCTTCAAGGTCCGTGGGGTTCTCCATCACCCGCGGCAGGTTCTCCCAAACGAGCTTCGCCCCGGAGAGCGCCACCGCGTCACAGATCGGGTGGTAGCCTCGTGAGATGTACGCCTCCACGTTGTGGGTAAAGGCGTCCAGGCCGGTGCCGGCGGTGATGTGCGAGGGCATGTCCACGGTCAGCTCGGGGTCGGCCAGGGCGACTGTAGGGATCAGGTGCGGGCTGAAAACCACCGTCTTGCGATTGGTCCTCTGGATGGTGATCACCGTCGAGCGCGACACCTCGCTGCCGGTGCCGGCGGTGGTGGCGATGGCGATATACGGCGGGACGTTCGGGCGGATCTTCGATCCGCCGTCGATCAGGTCGTCGTAATCAGCCAGCGGCAGCTCGTGGGTGACCTTGAGCCGGATGGCCTTGGCGGCGTCGAGCGGGGAGCCGCCGCCCACGCCGACGATCCCATCGCAGCCGCGACGGCGGTAGCACTCCACGCCGTCGAGCACGTTCTTCTCGGTCGGGTTGGGCTCGACCTCGGAAAACACCGGCGCTCCGGGCGCCAAGCCGGCAACCTTCGCAAACACGGCGGTCCGCGCCAGGCCCGCGTCGGTCACCAGCAGCGGCCGCCGGATCCCACGCTTGGCCAGTTCTTCCGGCAACCGGCGCACCGCGCCGGCCCCGAACACGATGGTGGTCGGGAAACAGAACGTCGACAAGTTGGGTATCATCAGAAGGTGAACCGCAGCCCCACCTGAATGTTGCGCGAGCCGCCGAATTCCGCCCCCTGCGTGCTGGTAATCCGCCCGAAGTTTGACGCCGAGATGTTCTGCGCCGGGATCCCGTAGTTGGGGTGGTTGAACAGGTTCGTGAACGAGCCCTCCACCTGGAAGAACTTGCCCTCCATCACGTTGAACTTCTTCTGCATCTTCATGGAGACGTTCTGCGTGCCGGCGCCGACCAGCCGGCCCGGGCCCACCAAGCCGAACCGCCCGATATTACTGGCCGGTCTGACAAAGGCGCTCCTGTCGAACCAATTGGTAATCGACCGGCCGGAATCCACGTTGCCCAAGGCCGTCCCCGTGTAGTCCGGGCGATCGTTGGCCCGCGAATCCACGTTGGTGCCGCTCGGATCAGTGGCGCCGCCGGTGATCGGCGTCAGGAACGGGCCGGTCTGGAACAGCAAAACTCCGGAAAGTTGCCAGCCACCCACCACAGCGTCAGCCAGCCTTGGCGCGCTGGAGAGGAACTTCATCCCCTTGCCCGCCGGAAGCGAATAGCTGAAGGTGGTAAGCCAGCGGTGCCGCCGCGTAGGCGAAACGTTGCCGTAGTCCAGACCCAGGTTGAAGCGGTCGGTGGGGACCGAGCCGTTTTCTCCGGCAAAGCTGGTGGAATTCGAGCCGGTGGCGTTGCTGAGGTTCTTCGACCAGGCCCACGAACTCTGGAAGAACAGCCCGTGGGAGAACCGTTTCTGCACCTCGGTGACGAGCGAGTTGAACTTGGCCGATTCCCCCGTATCGCGGCTATACACAATGGCCCAGTTCGGGTACGGCCGCAAGTTCCTGGCCACGCTGTAGCCGACCGTGTTCGGCCTCACCTGGTTGAGGTCGGGGCTTTGGTACAGCTTGAGGCTGTGGGAGCCGCTGTAGGTGATGCGCAGACCGGTGTTCCAGCCAAGGTCCCGCTCGATGGTGAGGTTCCACTGCTGGGCGTAGGGATCCGGCCCGTGGAACTCATTGCCCCGCCGGAAGTCGGCGTTGCCCACCGCGGCCACCGCCCCCAGGCCGGAGCCGAAGGGGTTCGGAAACGCCAACTGGGGCAGCCCGTTGACCAGGCTGTTGTTGAAGGTTCGCGTGTCGGAGGTGTGGATGCCCACCAGCGAGTAGAAAACCGCTCCCAGAATCGTCACGGTGTAGATCCCGTAGCCGCCGCGGATGACGGTGCGGTTGCCCCACGGCCGATAAGCGAAGCCGATGCGCGGCGCGAAGTTGTTCTTGTCGCTGAAGCGCAGGGTTTGGGGAATGCCCGCCTCCTTGGCGGTGATGATCGGCGTGTTGCCGATCGAGGCGCGGAACCCGGGAGCCGTGAGCGCCAGCGACGCCTCGTTGGGCACCACCACGCGCCCGCCCGGATAGTCGCGATCGAAGTTGGCGAGCTGCAGCGTGCTGTCCCAGAAGGGCGGGTGGTACTCGTAGCGCACGCCATAGTTGACGGTCAGCTTCTGGGTGACCTTGAAATCGTCCTGGGCGTAGAAGCCGTAGTGATAGGTATGGCCGTCGATGTCCGGCCCGGTATTGGCGAAGCGAGTGCGGTTCGGATAGCCCAGCAGGAAGTCGGCCATGGCGTTGCCCGAGAACATGCCATTGAAGCGATACTCGCCCAGGTCGTCGCCCGAAAAGAACGACACGTTGTCGGTGGTGCGCAGCCGCCGGATGTCCGCGCCGTACTTGAACGCGTGCCGGCCCTTGATCCAGGTCAGGTTGTCGGTGAACTGGAAGGTCCGGCTGAGCTGCGTGAAGCCGCGGGATTTGCCGGTGCCGAGAAAGCCGGTGATGCCGATGTCGGGGACGCTCGCCACCTTCGGCGGATCCGGCCGCAGACCCTGGATGCCCAGCTCCTTCACCAGCGCCGGCCCGTCAAAGCTCTTGCCGCCGACGCCGAAGTCGACGCTGCGTGGCCGGTTGGCATAGCCGAAGCGGAACTCGTTGATCAGATTGGGCCGGATGATGTAATTGTGCGCGAACACCAGGTTGCGTGATTCCTCGGGCAGGATGTCATCTCCCACCGCGGTCAGCGTCGAGGGGGACTGTCGCGTGATGTCCTTGTACGAAAACCGGGCGAAGATGTTCTGCTTATCGTTGATCACGTGATCGCCGCGGATGTCGAACTGGTCGTTGCGATTGCCCGCCGGCGATTGCAGGCGGTAGTTCAGATCGGCGATGCTGTTGCCGGGCACGTTCTGGCGCGGGTAGAGCCGCTCCAGAATCTTCGCCGAGACCGGGCTGATCCGGCTCGCCGGGATGACGTTGTTGCTGAAGTTCTGGCCGGGGTTGAGCGGGTCCCGGATGGGGCTGGTGATGCTGGAGAGGTCGCCCGTCCGGTAGCTGTTGGGCGGGACGATGGTGTTGATCTGGCTCTGGGCGCGGTACCGCAAAGCCTCGTAGGCGCCGAAGAAGAAGGTCTTGTTGTGCCGGATCGGACCGCCCGCACTGAATCCGAAGTCGTTGGCGATCTTGAACGGCGCGCTGCGGGTCGAGAAGGTATCGCGCGCGTCGAAGGCTCCGTTTTGGTGATACCAGTAGAGGCTGCCATGGAGGGCGTTGGTTCCCGCCCGGGAGGTTGTGGTCACGTCGCCGATCTGGGCGAACTCGGCGTTGTTGCTGATCATGCTCACCTTGAGTTCGTCAATCGATTCACCGGAGGGAAACATCTCGGAGAGGATCCCGTTGCTGCGCACGTTGATGATCGAGATGCCGTCCACCGACGCGGTGGCCATGAACGGCATGCTGCCGGCAAGCGACATATTCCCGCCGCCTGAGTCGGTCTGCACACCGGGCGCCAGCGCAATCGTCGGGAAGATGGTATTGGTGCCCCCGGCACGGGCGTTCACCGGCAGGTTCTGGAGCTCCTGGTAGGATTTGGAGTCAACGATGGTAGCCATGTCGGTGGCGATCACCTGCCGCGAGGAGGTCACCACCACCTCCGACACCGCTGCCGCCACTTCCAGCCTGGTATCGACGCGGACCACCTCGCGCGCCCGCAGCGCTACGTTCTGCGTGACCGCCTTGCGGAAACCGCTGTTCTCGACGGCCACTTCGTAGGTCCCGGCCTCCAGGTTCACGATCGCATAGTTGCCCGAGGAATCCGTGGTCACCTTGCGCGCTTCGCCGGTTCCGGTGCTGGTCGCCGTCACCGACGCGCCGGTGATCACCGCGCCGGTCTGGTCGGTCACCGTCCCGCGGATTTCCCCGTAAATCGATTGCGCCTGAAGCGCCCCCGGCGCCACCAGCGCCACCACTAACAATACACCCGCCATCAACCGAGTCATGCCGTCCTCCTCCTGGTTGGTCCTCGAGAGCTCGCCCCTCATCGGAAAGCAATAGACTCCAGTATTGTGCCACACCCGCCCGGCTGGTTCCAAGTCCTTTCTGGCTTCTGCCGATTACAGCGAGATGAAAATCTGTTGACGGTCCGGTAGCCAGATTGACCCATTACCGCGATTTATGTTTCCGGGCCCAAGGATGCACGGATAGATCCCGATAAGTTCCTGTCACGGACGGTAGGCATTGAGCCATGTTCCAGCCAGCGGCTCAGTGTGGTATAACAGTCATACTACTCTATGCGCTTCAGTTTCGATCCTCGAAAGAGCAAGCGCCTCAGAGCGAACCCCAGGCGTGGCATTGGGTTCGAGGAAGCGCAAGGGCTGTTCTCCCAGCCTTATTGGCTCGACCAACGATCCGATGTTCCGGAACAGTATCTGGCCGTCGGCTGGGTGGGTGACCGGCTGCACTCTGTCATCTTTGAAGTCCGCGAAGACGAAAAGGGCGAGATTCTGCACTTGGTCACGCTGTGGAGGTCGACGAAGGAGGAGATCCGATGGTATGAAGAAAACTCGTAAACCCGCCAAACCGGTTTCTGCAGATGCGATCGCACGGTTAGCCGATCAAGGGAAGGACGTTTCTCGTTTTTTCAAGGGCCAAGGTCGCATGGTTCAGCCGATTCAGCGCGTTAATGTGGACGTCACTGCGACCATGTTGGAGGAACTGGATAAGGCCGCTCAGGACCTGAACGTGAGCCGGCAGGCCGTCATCAAGACACTAGTCCGGCAAGCTCTCGATCAGCACTACTTGGCGCAACGTGCAAGGCAATCGCAGCCCAGGTCCTAACTGCGACCGACTCCAAAGCACTAGGGGCTTCGTCCAATTGGTGACGGTATCGCAGGCTCACCTCGGCCGCCGGGTGGCCCTTCCGAGCAGCGAACGGATGAACCAAATCTCCGCCGCGCTGGGTTTCTCGCTGACGTGCCGCCGAGTCGCCCAGCTACCACACGGCCTCGAAATACCGCGCCAGGCACGCCTCATCACAGCGGCCGAGAAAGCGATGGTGAGGCAAGCGGCGCAGCGCCAGAGCGAGACGGTGGCGAAGAGCCAGCTCGGCGCCGAACACTGGGTACACAACGTGAACTGGCGCGAAGCGCTGGAATTGCGGTGGAGTACCGTGTCCCTCCTGGCTGCGGCGAGCTGAAGCGGAAACCGCCGGACAACGCCAGGTTGAGCACTCGAACCTACCGGTTTGTCGCCTTCGGCTGCAGCTCCGCCTTCTTCGCCTGCTCGGCGCACCACGGTGCAGTCTTCTCGCTGCAGAAACCGCAAACGAGGTCGCGCCGGCGCCGGAATTGCTTACAGCCCCACCCCACAGGGTTGCCCGCTGCGCGGCAAGTCGAACAGCACGGCGCCCTCCCCCTTCGCAGCGATCTCCCGGTCGAAGAAAGAAACGATCTTGTCCCGCCGCGCCAGCAGCCCGTCGATCTCCATATTGTCGAGATAGGGCTTCAATCGTTGTTGCAGCAACGGTTTGTTCAGCTCGCGTAACTTGGCCAGGAGCTTGCGATCGCACTCGACCAGGTCCTTCGGGCTGAGCAGATCCTTGCTGGCGCGAAAGGACCGCGTGAAGTCGATCATCCAGATTTGCCAGTCCGGGGTAACCAGGAAATTGGTCAGATTGGCATCGGTATTAGCAATCAACTGGTTAAAGACGCGGGTGGTGTACATCTGGCGGTTCCAGCTCAGCACATCGGGCGGTTCCATCTTCCGGCGCAGGCGCTCCCCCTCCAGGATATAGTCATCCACCCACCAGGTGAGCGAGGCCGACTTGCCGCCTACTTTGCGCTCCACGTAGGGCGGGACCATGTTGAGCTCGAGGATCTTAGCCAGTTCGTAGCCCGCCACGTTGAACTCCCACCAGTCCTTGAAGTTCAATTCGGTGCCGCGGGCCGTGGTATTGGAGCTCCTGGTTTCGTGGATCGTCTGGATGCCGGCATCGTTCTGTCGTTTGCCGTCATCCAGCGTGGCTCGCTTGGGATTGGTAACACCCTTGGGGATGTTCCGCTGCGGCCCGATCTTGGCCGTTCGCAGGAACGCTTCCATTTCCTGGCAAGTGAGTTTGGGCGATGTGGTGGTCCGTGGATCGGAGGCCCTCGCTGAGGACCCGATGCTGCCACACAGGACCGCCACCACCAGGACTTGACTCTTGTAACTTTTCGCGAACATGAGTTACCTCCGGCAATGAGTGAATCATGTCCCGCCCCCGCAAGTCATGACGCCGGCATCGAGAAACCATGAAAAAGGCGTGAAGGATCCATCAAACGCAGTCGGATCAGAAGGTTATAATGAACCGGGCGCTCCTGTCGAGGGGGAATGTCGGACCAGCCAATCCAGCCCGGAACCGGGTCCAAGCACAGCTACAGTTTCGAGGGGTTCACGCTCGACCTGATGCGCGGCTGCCTCCTCCACGAAGGCCAGGAAGTCAAATTGCGGCCCAAGTCCTTCGATCTGCTCCGGTATCTGGTAGAGAGGAGCGGCCGCCTGGTGGGCCGAGCGGAATTGATGCAGGCCATCTGGCCGGATACCTTTGTCGGCGAGGAGTCGCTGGCGCAGTGCCTGATGGAGGTGCGCCGGGCGTTGCAGGATGATTCCCAGCGTTTCGTGAAGACAGTACCCCGGCGAGGCTATATCTTTCTCACCCCAGTCAGCGAGCCGGCCCCGCCGGAGGGAGTGCAGCGAGCCGGCATCCGCCGACGGAACACCCGCGTGCTGCTGCTGGCTTCCGGCCTGCTGGCGGCGGTCCTCGGCGCGTTTCTCTACTGGCGGGTTTTCCCGAGAGCGAACCAGCCGGCCACCCTGGCCGTTCTCCCGTTCCGGCCGCTGAGCCAGAATGACCGCGATGAACCTCTGGAGCTGGGAATGGCCGATGCCCTGATCACCAAGCTCAGCAACCTCCGCCAGACCGTCGTACGCCCGACCAGCGCCGTGCGCCGCTATCTCGATGGCGGAACCGACGCGCTCGCCGCCGGACGCCAGCTCCAGACAGACTGGGTGCTGGAAGGTAGCATTCAGAGGTCCGCCGACCGCATCCGCGTGACGGTCCAACTGCTCAGCGTCCGCGGCGAGAAACCCTCCTGGGCCAGTACGTTCGATGAGAGGTTCACCGACATCTTTACCGTTCAGGACCTGATTTCAGAACGGGTGGCCGACGCCCTGACGGTGCAGTTGACCGGGGAGGAGAGAAAGCGACTGAGGAAACGTTACACCGATGACGCTCAAGCCTATCAGCTATATCTCCTGGGCCGCTACCACTGGAATAAGCGAACCAGCGCCGGGCTGAACAAGGGGATCGAGTATTTCCGGCAGGCCATCGCCAAAGATCTGGATTACGCTCCAGCTTACGCCGGCTTGGCCGATTGCTACAATCTGCTGGGGTCGCCTGACCAGGGGGCGCTGGCGCCGAAAGAGGCCTTCCCGGAGGCGACAACGGCCGCCCGAAGGGCCGTCGAGATCGACGAGACACTGGCCGAAGCTCATGCCTCCCTGGCGTTCATCCAGTTCCACTACGAATGGGATTGGGCGAATGCGGAGAAGGAATTCCGGCGCGCCTTCGATCTCAACCCCAACTACACCACCCTGCAACAGTGGTACTCGCGTTACTCCATGGCGATGGGCCGGACCGAGGCATCGCTGGCCGCCAGCAAGCGCGGCGCCGAGCTGGACCCGGTTGATCTCCCCATCAATGGGCATCTGGCATGGCATTATTTTTATGCCCGCCAGTACGATGCGGCGATGGAGGCGTGCCGGAGGACGCTGGAGCTCGATCCCAATCACCCGTTGCCTCATTGGCAACTCGGGATGGTCTACGAGCAGAAGGGAGAGTATCAGAGGGCCATCGGTGAGTTCCACATCGCCTATGCCCTCTCGGGAGGCAGCCCGGCCCGGCCCTCCAGCCTGGCGTATCTCTACGCCCTGGAGCGCGGCGTCCTCGCCGGCGGCAACCCTGTTTACCTCTCGAGCCTGGGACACGCCTATGCAGTTGCGGGCAACGTTGTGGAGGCGCGCAAAGCCCTCGGCGAGTTGGACGAGCTGTCCAAGCGGCGATATGTCTCACCCTATGAGAAGGCTGTTATCCATGCTGGCCTGGGCGAGAATGAGGAGGCTTTCGCCTGGCTCGAAAAGGCTTACGGCGAGCGCGCCGGGGGGCTGGTGTACCTGCCGGTAGAACCCCGCCTGGACCAGCTCCGCGCGGATCCGCGCTTCGGGAACCTGGTGAAGCGCGTGGGGCTGGCGCCGTGAAGCAGAACACCGCACGGCGGGCATCCAGTTTGCCGGCCGCGAGACCTGGAGAACCTCTCCGAAACCATCCAGCGAATCGTACCGGAGTCATGGTGGTCGGGGCTTTGTCGGCTTTGTCGGCAGCCTTGCCTGTCCGTCCTGGCGAGAGTACAATCACCAACAAGAGGAGACCCCCGATGGCGAACAAACTCGCTTTGTCCCTGGCACTGGTCCTCGCCGCCGCCCACCCCCTGCTGGCCCAGGAGGTCAGCGCCGGCATCACCGGCCGCGTCACCGACCCTTCCGGCGCCGCCATCGTGGCGGCTAAGGTCACCGCCAAAGACGTGGATCGCGGCACCGTCTGGCCCACCGACACCAACGCCGAGGGCGTCTACGCTTTCCCGCGCATTCCAGCCGGGACGTATGAACTCCGCGTCGAAGCCCCGGGCTTCCGTCCCGCTGTCCGGCCCGGCATCCGGCTCGAGATCAACCAGCGCGCGCGGCTCGACGTCCAGATGGAGCTCGGCACGGTGACCGAGACGCTGGAGGTCAAAGCAGAGACCTTGCTGCTGCAGACCGAGACTACGCAGGTCGGCTCGGTGATCAGCGGCAGCACCAACGTGAACCTGCCGCTCAACGGCCGCAACTTCGTCCAGCTCACGCTGCTCGCCCCGGGCTCCACCACCACCGACCCGGCGGGTTTCACCAACGGCCAGCGCACCGTCGGCGGGGGCCGCCCCTACGTCAACGGAAACCGCAAGGAGGGTAACAATTTCCTGCTCGACGGCATCGACAACAACCACGCCTCCAACAACTTCACCTCCTACCAGCCGAGCGTCGACGCCATCCAGGAATTCAAGATGATCACCAACAACGCCTCGGCCGAGTTCGGCAATTTCCAGGGCGGCATCGTCAACGTGACCATCAAGTCGGGGACCAACGGCTTTCACGGCTCCGTCTTCGAGTTCCTGCGCAACGACAAGCTGAACGCCAACGCCTGGAGCCGCAACTGGCAGGGGCTTGCGAAAGCGGCCCTGCGCCACAACGTGTTCGGCGGGGCCATCGGCGGACCCCTCCTCCGCGACAGGCTGTTCTTCTTCACTGATTACCAGGGCATCCGGCGCGCCAACCCCGGAGCAGCAGCGGCTTTCACCGTGATCCCGCCGGAGTTCCGCCAGGGAAACTTCGCCCGCCTGCTCACCGAGCGCAATACCCAACTCTACAACCCGCTCACCACCGACGCCGCGGGCCTGCGCCAGCCCTTCCCCAATAACCAGATTCCGGCCAGCATGATCGATCCGGTAGCTCGCAACCTGTTCGCCCTGGCCGACCTCTACCCGGCGCCGCTCAACTCCGCCCTGCGGTTCAACAGCCTCAACACCGGCACCAGCTATGTTTCGACCGACCAGGGTGACATCAAGATCGATGCCAAGCTGTCCCGCCAGGATGACTTCTCGGCGCGCTACTCCAATAGCCGTCAGGATAGCCCCAGCCGCAACTCCTTCCCGCTCCTGTTCAACGGCTTCTACACGGCCCCCTTCCAGGCCGGCGTGCTGAACTGGACGCGGGTGGTCGGCCCCGCGCTCGTCAACGAGTTGCGCGTCGGCGTCAACCGGGTCATGTTCAGCGACGGCAACGAGGATAAGGGCGTCGGCAACGTGGCTGAAAAGCTTGGCATCGCCCGCGGCAACGAGCGCGGTTCGGGATTGATGGCGCTGCAGTTCACCGGCGGCCTCGCCAACGACATCGGCAACACCACCGTCGGCCTGTTTCGCATCAATCTCAACAATACGTACCATTACGCCGACAACCTCACCATCATCCGCGGCCGCCACATGATGAAGACGGGCTTCCAGTGGCTGCGCCAGCAGATGAACGTCTTCTTCGCGGGCAACAACGGCCGCACCGGATTCATCCGGTTCACCGGCCAGTACAGCGGCGGCCCGAACGCCAACGCGCCGGTCTCGCGTGGATTTCCGGAGGCTGATTTCGTCCTGGGCTACCCTACGCGCCTCGGCCGCGGCCTCGACACCGGCATCTGGGGCCAGCGCAAGAACATTCTGGGCGGCTACTTCCAGGACGACTGGCGCGCCACCGACCGGCTCACCCTTAACCTCGGCCTGCGCTGGGAGTACCACAGCCCGCTCGTCGAGGTGGCGGACCGCCAGTCGAACTTCGCGCCCTTCACGGGCGCCCTCCAGCTCGCCGGAAAGGACGGCAACAGCCGCGGTCTGTATAACGGCTACAAGCGCGACTGGCAGCCGCGGATCGGCTTTGCCTGGACCCCCGGCCTGCTTGGAAAGAAAACCGTTCTGCGCGGCGCCTATTCCATCTCTTCGTTCATGGAGGGCACCGGCGTCAACCTGCGCCTGCCGCTCAACCCGCCGTTCGCCACCGAGTTCGAGACGATTTACGAGGGCCGCACGCAGGTCGCCTCCACCACCGCTCAGGGCCTCACCGTCCTGCAGGCCCCGCAGGACCTGTATCGGGGCGCCAACATCCGGTTGTGGGATCCCAACACCCGCCCCGCCCACGTGCAGCAGTGGAGCTTCCTCGTGGAGCGGCAGTTGACCGCAGACACCGTGCTGTGGGCCGGCTATGTCGGCCAGCACGGCACGCACCTGATCGTCCCCATGCCTTATTTCCAGCGCCGGCTGCTGCCCGACGGGCGCACCGAGCGCAGCCCGTTCCTGGCGGGGAATCCCCTGCTCGCCGGAATCACCCAGATCTCGGGCACCGCCTCCGACGCCACCCAGCGCTACGACGGCCTCCAGGTGAGCCTGCACCGGCGCTTGAGCGCGGGCTTCGAATACCAGCTCTCTTACACCTGGTCCCACGGCCGCAGCGACGACATCGGCTATTTCGGTGAAGGCGGCCAGGCCGCCGCCCAGTCCGCCTACTGGCAGAATCTATACGATCGCAAGGCCGAATGGGGCCCCACCTATTTCGACGCCAAGCAAATGTTCACCTACTCCGCCATCTACGACCTGCCCCTCGGCCGCGGCAAGAAACTCGGGACCGGCTTCCGTCCCCTGGCCGACAAGATCCTGGGCAACTGGCAGTTGGGCGGCATTGTGACTTTCCGGAGCGGCTTTCCGCTCACCATTAACGCGCTCGACCGCTCGGGCACCGTTTCGCGCGGCCCTCGCGCCGATCGCGTGGCCAACGGAGCGGGGAAGCGCGAGGTCGGGCCGGGCAAAGCATGGTTCGATACCGGGGCTTTCAAGCAGCCCGTCGCCGGAACACTCGGCAATTCCGGCGTCGGCGTGGTCCGCGGGCCGGGCCTCAAGAACCTGGACCTCTCCGTGCAGAAGAGCATCCCCGTCGCCGAAGGAAAACGCTTCGAATTTCGCGGCGAATTCTTCAACCTCAGCAACACGCCCATCTTCAACGTCCCGGTCGTCTCGGTGCAAAGCGCCACCTTCGGCGAAATCACCAACGCCCAGGGCGAGCGCAACATCCAGTTCGGCCTGAAGTTCTACTTCTGATAGCGGTTACCGAAAGCGCGTCCCCGCCGTGAAGCAGAACACCGCAGGGCGGGGATCCACTTTGCCGGCCGCGAGACCCTATCCAGCGAATCACGTCGGAGTCGTCGTGGTCGGGTAGTCGGGGGTGGTGTCCTAAACTTGCGTGATCCAGAAACAACGCAAGTTTAGGGCACTACCTGGTCGGGACAGAATTAGTACAGATTGTGCTATCATGTACAACGTGAGAAAGGCGTGGATCAACGTCGGGCTGCCCGAGATTGGTGTGGGCCGCGCACGCCGGGAGTTCTCGAAGCTGCTGCGCCAGATCGAAGCCGATCCGGACGCGGGATACCGGATTCTGGTCCACAACAAAGTCGTAGCAGAGTTGCGAAGTCTTACCGGCAGGCCTGGCCGGATAATCCATCCCGGGGTCGGAAGCAGGATGCCCCACGCATCGCGTCCAGAAGGGAAGTAGAACGTGGTCCGCGAAATCAAACTGACCGAAGCCCGCCGCCGGCTCTCGTCGCTGGTGCGGCAGGTCGCAAACAACCCGGAGATTCGGTACAGCATCGTAGTTCGAAACATGCCAGTCGCCGAGCTGCGTAGCCCCGATTGGCGGCGAGCCAGCTTGAGCGCCGGTGCCTGGCTGCTGAAGCTCTCGGATGATTTTGCCGGACGCGGCGCCAGGCGCGGCAAGGGGCCGCAAGTGACGTCGCAAAACTACAAAGAGTTCCTCTATGGCAATTGGCCCCCAGGCAATACTCAAAGGCGCAGGTAGAGTCTTCGGGGATTCCTCCTTCTTCTTTGCGGTTTTGAACCCGGGGGACCCGTTCTTCACTCGCGCACGCGAGATCTCGGCGGAGATCCTGGTCCGCGGGATCGAGGTGGTGACAACCTGGGAGATGATCGTCGAGTGCACCGCTTTGCTTCGATACCGTCTTGGCTACCCCCAGTCGCGAAAATTCTTGAGCGGCGCCACATCGGTCTTGACGATCCTGTACCCAAGCGACAAGGAACGCTTGGCCGCCATCGAGTTTTATTTGAAGCGCAGTCGGCTCCGCCGGCTGTCGCTGTGTGATGCCTTATCCTACGTTGTGGTGTCAACCCGCTTGGCTTGGGCGCCCTGTCTGAGCTTTGACGAGGACTTTGCTGCTATGGGTCTAACGGTGGTGCCGTAGTTGTTCCCTACACCGCCTCAAAGTACCGCACCAGCTCCCAGTCCGTGACCGCCTTGTTGTACTGGCGGACCTCCCACTCGCGGGTGGCCGCGTAGTGCTCGACAAACTCATCGCCGAAAGCCCGGCGGGCAAGCGCACTCGCGCGGAACAGGGCCGTCGCTTCGGCGAGGGTGCCGGGCAGCCGGGGGGCCTCGCCGCTGCTGTAGGCGTCGACGGTTGCGGGCGGCGGCTCGAGC
>JACQDI010000053.1 GCA_016201195.1 Acidobacteriota bacterium
CCGGCGATAGCGGTTGATGCGGATGTCCGCATAGGCCACGCCCGATTTCTTGGCCAGCCCTAGCGCCATGTCGGCGAATTTCGTCCGGTCCACCTCGGCGGCCTGGAGCCGGGTGGCAGCGGCAGCGGCCGCCGCGGCCACAAAGTCTCTGCGCGTGAGCATGATGTTTTGTACTTTAGCATGGCGTGGCGGCTCGACGGCTGCGTAGGGCGGCCCGAGGAGCTGCAGTCCCGCCCCGGCCGGCCCGCGGAGCGGCCAGTGAGGAGGCGAGATGCCCGCCACTGAAATGGACCGCCACCGCGTGGCGATGCGCCGCGCGAGCGGGTGTGGTGAGATTGTCTTGACTTGTAGGTCGAGGTGAGGTCTAATCGAAAACGTTGCGGCCGCCGGGGCGCGGGTTTCTGGGAACGTCATGCGCAATGAACGGGTCCGCCGCGCTTCAGCGGTGTCCGCCGGGCGGGCCCCGTGGTCGCCGGGGGGCAAGCCCGCAAGCCGTAGGAGCCGCTTCCGGCCATGCCCACGCGCGACGAGGTCGAGGTAGGCCTGGATTTATGAATCCCCCCGAGTACCTCGATGTCGACCCGCGTACTTTGCACTTGCCACCCAGCCGCGCTTCTGGGGCGGACCCTGTTAAACTAGCGCGACAAATCGCCCAGTTCGGGTCCTCGGTAGAAGGAATGCCTGTGTTGTGGGTCTATCGCGGTGCGGACGGAGCCTTGATGATCTAAGACGGCGTGACACGCGCAAGCCGCGTTGCTAAACTACTCCCTGGGACACCCATCCGAGTGGAGGTCGTTGGCGACCTGGCCGCCGGTTGCGGCCAGTTGCCGACCATAGGAGAGTACGTGCTATGACAACGCAGGTACGACAGGACATTCTTCAGGTCCTTGCAGAGCTAAGCGAGTGCTGTCCCGAGGTGCGTTTCGGGCAGTTGATTGCCAATCTGTCCTACTTGGCCAAAGGACCCAGCAATGAGGCGATCTGGGACGTAGAGGATGAGGAACTCCTTGCTGTGGCCCGTAAGCACCTGGACGTGCGTCGCAACAGAGGCGCATCAACACGACCTAGCGAGGCGTTGCAGCCGACGGCGCAAAAGGCACGCCGCGGCTGAACGCCAAACCGTTAGGCAGGGACATTTCAACATGGTGATGCGAGCCTTCACTCAAAAACAGAATCAGCCTCAGCAGCGAGCGTCATCCAACATCACAAGATCGAATACGGTGGCCTCTGCGGCAAGTCATGCAATACACCCTATCCTAAACCTGCAGTGTCTATGAGACCATGAAGCTTGCGGCATTCCTCGCGACGATCTTCCTCGCTCTGGTTGCGCTTGCGCATCTCCTCCGTCTTGCACTCCGTGTCGAGGTGACAGTGGGTGGCGCGGCAGTACCGATGTGGATGAGCACGGTGGCCTGCGTGGTCACTGGCGGTCTCGCAATCATGCTCTGGCGGGAGAGCCATCGGTAGTGGCGAGATGAGCCGCCTACATCGCGCTGCAGCCGCCCGTGCCGGGGCCGCTCAGTCTACTCCAGACGATACAGCCGGAAGCGGCCGGCGGCGGCGACGGCGGTGATACCCCACTGGGCCTGGCGCAGCAGAAAGTCCCTGGCGCCCGGGTCGGAATCCTCGACCAGGAGCCAGTGGATGTTGTGGGACTCCACAGTCTCAGTCGTCGCGCGGCGCAACCGGGCTGGCGGAGGGGCCTCGGCCACCACGGCCTCTTCGGCCAGAACCTGCCACCGGCGGGAAGCGATTTCGCCCTCCACGCCCACGCGCATTCCCGCGGGATCCGCCCCGCGTTCGACCACCACTCGGTCCAGGCTCTCCGTCCGGCCGAAGTCTATCTCGACGAACATGCCCGGCGTATACGCCTGCGCGCTCGACCATCGCGTCACGGGATTGTTGTCAAACGCCAGTTGCACGTCCCAGGGGTTGGGTGAGGCTTTCAGCCGCCACTGCGGCGCGCGGGGCAGCTCGGCGTCCCGCCGGAACACACGCACCTCGGTGATGCTCCACGCGCCGGTTTCGCTGCGGCCCTTCTGCACGAGACGGATCTTTCGCGCGGCCGTCTCCGGAAAGCGGTATTCCGACCGCCACGTGGGCCACAGGCCGGAGTTAAAGGGAACGCACAAGGTGTCGCGGAGACGACTGCCCAGCGACGACTGCCAGCCGGTGATCAGCTCACGTGTATGATAGGCCTGCTGCTGGGTCTGGAAGGTGAACACGGGCTGGCCCTCCGGCACGTTGCCTTCGAGCAGCGGGCCCACTTCGTAATCGAACATCTGCTTGCGCAAGAACTCCGCTTCCGGGCGCAGGCGCAAGGCGGCCCTCCAGTCGACGCGACCCAGGCGCCAAATGTCACGGTCGGCGTAGCGGCGGAGGACGCTCGGCCAGGAAAGCAGGGCGTGCGCCACCACCACGGCCGCCAGGACCGCTCGCCAGCGGGCCAGCGCCACCGCCAGCGCCAGGGAAAGAAACGGCAGGCACGGAATCAGGTATCGCGTGGCAATAGCCGCGTAGTAAGACAGAGCAAAAATCACGGCGGCAGCAATCACTCGCCTTCCCGCCGGATCGCGCAGGGCCAGCAACGCGAGCGGCGCGAGCAGGAACACCGGCCCCACCACGCCCTGTAGCCGCCCGCCGTGGACCGTGACCTCGAGCGGGATCTCCCGCCACTGAACATTGTTTAGCGTGCGGATATGGTTGGTCCACGTTTTTTCAGCAGCCGGGTCGAGATAGGGATTCGGGAAATAGCGGTTGCCGAACGGCGAGAAGGGGTTGCCCACCGCGATGGCGTTCTTGATCATCCACGGCGCCATCAACGCCAGGGCACACAGCGCGACTGTCAGCAGGGGCCGCCACTCGAAACGCCGGAGTTCGATGACCACAAAAGCCAGCGCAAACGGCGCCGCCACCGCCCCGCTGTACTTGACGGCATAGGCGAATCCGGCCAGCAGCCCGATAGGCGCGAGCCAGCGCCCGCTGCGTTCCAGGCGCCAGATCTCGAGCGCGTAGAACAAGGCGAACAGCACCCCAGCCAAGCCCACGTCGATGTAAGCGCTCGTTCCCGTTTTCCCGACAATGGGGCTCAAAAAGAACAGCAGCGCGCCGGCCACGCCCACCGCCGGTGAGCCGACACGCCGCCCGTAGGAAACCATGCCCAAGGGCGTCGCCAGGGTGAACAGCAAATGCACCATGGCCGCCGCCGTGTGCTTACCGAAGGTGAAGGCAAACAGGAACAGCATCTCCAGGCCTTCCGGAAAGCTGGCCCACAGGTTGGTGGTGATCCTCGGGAAGTGGTGCTCCCGCAGGTAGCGGGCGACGAGGGCGAGAAGTGGTGCTCCCGCAGGTAGCGGGCGACGAGGGCGACGTGGTAGAGGGTGCCGTCGGCGCTGGCTTCGGGCAGCAGCGCGTTGGCGAGATACATCGCCGCGAAGACGGCGTAGAGCACGCCAAACAACGCCTTCCAGCGGGCGGGAAGGGGCGGCAGCCGATCGGCAGAAAAACGGTGGGCGCCCATTGCGAGGGCGCGGGTGATGATGGCCACTCCCGTGGCGAGAAACACGGCCCGATAGGCGAGCCCCGCCGCGGTCAGCGCGAAGACAAGGGCGCTCAGGCAGGCGGCCCCCAACACGAAACCGAAGAAAAACTCTTCCGGCCGGCAGAGCTTCACCCCGAGCAGCCGGAGCAGCATCTTTCCGGCGGCCAGGCAGGCTACATAAGTGAACAGGGTCGCGAACAGGATGAAGAAAACCGCCGTCATCGGGCCCGCTTCCGAAATCCGATCGAGCGCAGGTAGATGCCGAGCTTGACCTGGTCCGGCGCCATCCACGGCCGGTCGACGTCGAGCGAGACCACGACGTCACCCGGCCCTTTCAGTACGCCCGCCGGCACGGCTCGCGCGTACTCCTGGTCGCCGGGCCAGGCGAACGTGGGGCGGTCCAGAAGCGCGTCATTGATCCGGATCGTGAGCGTCACCGGTCCGGTGTCGCGGAGGGTTTCCGGGCGCATCGAGAGGTCCAGGCAGAACTGCAGGTTCGTGACGTCATCGAGTGTCAACCGGAACTTCGGGTGCTCGCCGGTCCAGCGCCAGTCGTCGCCGTCCGGCGCCGGCCTCACGTCCTGCACAATGCGCGATTCGAGGTCAGGGTCAGACATTCCCAGCAGGGGGCGCGGGCCGTCCAGTTTCGCCGCGGCCGACTCGGGCCCGGAGGGCATCACGTACTGCGCAGGCAGCGGGTAGGAGTCGGGCGCCCGAACGCACGAGGCGAGGGCCGCCGCGAGCAGCGCTGGAATGCGGTAGTTCATCCAACCGGTCATGTTTGCGGGGCGGAGCGGTCGCATTTCCAGGCCCCATAGCGCTGCTAAGGCCGTCCCCGACGCCACTCGCTGCGCAAAGCCTTGCCGGGTGGGGACCCGTATGGTCCAATATACGAGATGGTCCGCTGGAAGTCTATCCGCCGCAAGGCCTTAGCCGTTCACCGGCGCTGGCGTGAGCTGCGCATGATCGGGAAGGGGCTGCTCTCGACCCGGCACCCCATTTTGGCCCACGTCATCCCCATCCGGCGGTGCAACCTATCCTGCAAGTACTGCAACGAGTACGATGATTTTTCCAAACCCGTCCCCACCGAGGAGATCTTCCGGCGCATCGACCGGCTGGCTTCGTTCGGCACCACCATCATCACCATCAGCGGGGGCGAGCCGCTTCTGCATCCCGAGCTCGACGACATCATCCGCCGCATCCGCAGCCACGGGATGATCGCCGGCATGATCACTAACGGCTACCTGCTCACCGCCGAGCGCATCGGGCGGCTCAACCGGGCCGGCCTCGAGCACTTGCAGATCAGCATCGACAACCTGACCCCCGACGAGGTGTCCAAGAAGAGCCTCAAGGTGCTCGACAAGAAGCTCCAGTTGCTGGCCGAGCACGCCGACTTTCACGTGAACATCAACTCGGTGGTGGGCGGCGGCATCCGCGATCCCGAGGACGCCCTGGTGGTGGCCCACCGGGCGGTCGACCTAGGCTTCACTAGTACCGTTGGGATTATCCATGACGGCTGGGGCCAGATGCGCCCCTTGAGCGCGGTCGAGCAGCGCATTTACCGCACCATCAAGGCGCTCGGTAAGCGCAGCTATGCCCGCATCAACCAATTTCAGGAAAACATCGCCCACGGCCGCCCCAACAAGTGGCGGTGCCGGTCCGGCAGCCGCTATTTGTATATCTGCGAGAACGGCCTGGTCCACTACTGCTCCCAACAGCGCGGGGATCCGGGCGTGCCGCTCGAGACTTACAGCGCCGAGGACCGCCGCCGGGAATACTACACCAAGAAGCCCTGCGCCCCTTCCTGCACCGTCTCCTGCGTGCAGCAAGTGGCCATGATCGACTTCTGGCGGGGCCCGCAGACCCAGGAAACCTCGCCGCGGCAGGCCGAGCCTCTGGTGCAAATCCTGGATCGTGGAACGTGGACCGTGGATCGTGCGCCCTGAGCGGCGGCCGTTCCTACGATCCACGATCCATTACAGTTCCAGTTTCCCGTCGAACACCATATCCTTGAGACGGAACTTCCGCCTTACGTCGAGCGGCCCGATGCGTGAGGCCACTTCCACGTCTTTGTCTTCGAGCGTGATGACGTGGGCGCCCGGCTGCAAGCGAGGGAAGAGCAGATAGATCTCGGCGACCTGCCCGGCGTTGATCTGAACGTCGAGCGCGGGGATGGGATCGGACTTGCCGATTTTGAGAAAGCTCGATTGCTTCAAGCTCTGGCCGGCGCCCTGGATCATGCGTCCGGGCACTCCGCCCACCAGTACGATGTAATACTGTTCCTGGCGCCCAAGCAGCTTGGCTGCTTCCTGAGAGGTGGCTGCCTCCGCGCCCCAGCGCGTTCGGACGAGGGCCTGCTTGACGGGCAGCGAGCTCTGCCACCGCACGATCAGGGGCAAGGTTTGTACGACGCCGCCCTCCGCTCCCATGTCGGCCCCGCCGATCCGGGGCGCGCCGGCGGCTTCCGCGCCGGTCGCGATGCCGCCGCCCTCGTTGCCAAACCCGCCGCTCTCGGCGCCCAATCCGCCGCCTCCGGCGCGCGCTCCACGGCCTCCGCCGCCGCGGCCGCCCCGGCCACCACTTCCGGCCATCCCCGAACCCAGCGGCACATCGACCCGGCGCGCCCAGGGCGAATCGGTCATCATTTGCCGCGTTTCCTTGTCCGTCCACTCGGCGAACTTCTTCTTCTCCCAGAAGTCAGCCGCCCACAGGGAGATTCCCGCTCCCAGCAGGACAACTACGCTCCACATCATTCTGGACATGACGGCGCCTCCTGCTGCGCCTTCACTGTCGCACGCCGCGCCGCGGGGACGCAAGTGGGGGAAGTTGTGGAAAAAGCCGGCCTCACGCAAAGACGCAAAGCTCGCAAAGAACGCAAAGATGTTCTTGGCGACCTTTGCGTGAGGCTCTTGCGTCACGCTTTTTCCGGGGGTCTTGTTGTATTTTGAGAACATGAAGGAATATGACTTGGTGGTGATTGGCACCGGGCCGGCGGGCCATCACGGGGCCATCCAGGAGGCGAAACTCGGCAAGAGGGTCGCCGCCGTCGAGATGAAGGCCTGCCTGGGAGGCGCGTGCATCAACACCGGCACCATTCCCAGCAAGACCCTGCGGG
>JACQDI010000761.1 GCA_016201195.1 Acidobacteriota bacterium
ATGAGCTTTCGCTGGCGTCCTACAATCTGTTTCCGGGCGAAGAGCGCATTGTCGGGTGGCGGCTGCGGCAGATACTTCAGGACGCGGCAGCTTGAAGTGTGCCTTCTGCGGGATCGTCGAGCGCGGGGAACTGGTGGTGTTTGAGGATGCAGTCTCCATCGCGTTCCTGGACCATCGTCCGCTGTTTCCCGGGCACTGCCTTCTGATTCCGAGAGAGCACCGCGAGACGCTGGCGGATCTGCCGGCGGCGCTCGTGGGACCGCTGTTCGCCAACGCCCAGTTGGTGGCGCGCGCCGTGGAGATGGCTATGGAGGCGGAAGGAACCTTCGTGGCCATCAACAATCGGGTGAGCCAGAGCGTGCCGCACCTGCACATTCACATCGTGCCGCGCCGGCGGAAAGACGGGCTGAGGGGGTTTTTCTGGCCGCGGCAGGCTTATCCGGATGACGAGACGATGCTGCGGGTGCAGGAGGCGGTGCGAGGGGCGGTCGACCAGTTGCGGCGGTAGGATCTCTCCGAGGAGGTCGTGCGAAGACCCATCTACACGCCGGCGCCTCGGCCAGGGGGCCGACAGCGCAGGGGCTGCCTCACGAGGTCAGTACTTTGGGCCGAGCTTCTGCCAGTCCTCGCCGGCGCGGCCGTTGAGGTCCCACACCACTTTTCCGTCGCGGATGGTCAGCTCGCAGATGATCTTCTGGTTGCCGGTGTGCCGCGCGTTACGCACGTCGAGGTAGCCGAACTGGCCGGTCATCAGGCGCAGCACGGCCACATCCGCGCCGGCGCCGGCCGTGAGGTGGCCCAGGTCGGGACGCTTGATCTGGAGGGCCGGCTCCAGCGTGCTGCGGCGGATCACCTCGGCGAGCGGCATCCCCAGGATGAGGATCTTCGACATGGTCGTGGTCATATCCTTCATGCCGGCGTTCATACTGGTGATGTGCAGGTCGGTGGAGATGGAGTCGGGACGCCAGCCCTGGCGCATGGCGGGCGCCGCCTGGCGCCAGAAGAAGCTGCCCCCGCCGTGGCCGACGTCGAACTTCACGCCGCGCTTGCGCGCCTCAAACAGGTAGGGCAGCACCTTGCCGTTGTCGTCCAGCATGGGCACCACCCCGAGGTACATGTGGGTGTACATGTCGCCGGGCCGCAGTTTTTCGAGTACGAGCTGCTGGAAGGGGCGCTCCGGCCGGAAGGTCCCGAAATCGACCATGACCGGGATGTTGGCCAGCTTGCCCGCTTCGACCGCGCGCTCCACTGACGTCCAGGACGGCCCGCGAAAATGCGCGCTCTTCACCCCCACGATGACGACGGGAAACTCCTTGGCCACCTCGGCGGTGGCGCGGGGGTCCATGTCGTTGGTGTCCTGCTCGATGGGATCGCCGCCCATGCCCCGGCCGACGATGTTCAGCATCGAGAGCACCCGGGTCTTCGAGCGGTCAATGACGCGGTCCTTGAAGTCAGGGAAATTGCGGTAGCCCGAGCTGCCCGCGTCGACCACCGTGGTCACTCCGGCGCGGAAGGTGAAGCCGTCGGGGTAGACGCTGTTGTCGCCTGAATACGCGCCGCGCATGCCCGTGCCCGCGTACACGTGCACGTGGATGTCGACCAGGCCCGGGACAACGTAGAGCCCGTCGACCGGGACAACCTTCCTGGCCTGGGATGCGGGGATGTTCGGGGCAACCTGGGCGATCTTGTTACCGGTGATGGCCACGTCCATGATGCCGTCGCGGTCGTTTTTCGCATCGATGACGTGACCGCCCTTGAGCAGCAGGTCGTACGGGGTTTGCGCCGCCGCCACCGCCGCTACCAGCCCCAGCCAATATGGTTTCATGAGGACTCTCCTTAAACCAGGGTATTGTACCGTAGGGCAAGCCCCCTCTTGTTAGAATGAAGAGATATGGCCGGCAGTGAGGACAGGCTAAACGAGGCCCTGGAAGCGCGCATTCTGGTGCTCGACGGCGCGATGGGGACCATGCTGCAACAAAAGCAGCTCACTGCCGCCGACTTCGGCGGGCCTTCGCTCGAAGGGTGCAACGAATACCTGGTCAAGACGCGGCCCGACGTGGTGCTCGACATTCACCGGGCGTACCTGGCGGCCGGATCGGACATCATCGAAACGAACACCTTCGGCGGCACGCGGATCGTTCTCGCCGAATACAACGTTGCGGACCAGGCCAGCGAGCTGAACCTGGCCGCCGCGAAGCTCGCCCGGCAGGCGGCCGACGAGTTTTCGACGCCGCAGAAGCCGCGCTTCGTGGCCGGCTCGATGGGGCCCACCACCAAGGCCATCACCGTCACCGGCGGTGTGACCTTTGACCAGCTCCGCGAGGCCTACTACGAGCAGGCTAAAGCGCTGGTCGAGGGCGGGGTGGACCTGCTGATCTTCGAGACCTGCCAGGATACGCGCAACATCAAGGCCGGCCTGCTCGCCGTGACGCGGCTGCGGCGCGAGCTGGGACTCAGAATCCCGCTGATCGTCTCGGGCACCATCGAGCCGATGGGGACGATGCTCGCAGGGCAGGCTGCCGACGCCCTGTGGGCCTCGGTATCGCACGCCGGCCTGCTGGCTATCGGACTCAACTGCGCCACCGGGCCGGAGTTCATGACCGACCACCTCCGCACGCTGAGCGAGCTGGCGCCGACGCGCATCTCGTGCTACCCGAACGCCGGCCTACCCAACGAGGAAGGCAAGTACGGCGAAACGCCGCAGTCGCTCGCCGAGCAACTCGAGCGCTTCGCCGACCACGGCTGGCTCAACCTGGTGGGCGGCTGCTGCGGCACCACCGACGCCCACATCCGGGCCATCGCCCAGATGGTCGAGGGCAAGCGGCCGCGCACGCCGCGCGATGGCCGGCGGCGGGCATTTTACTCGGGGATCGAGCTGGTCGAGGCGGACGACAGCACGCGGCCGTTGCTGGTGGGCGAGCGCACCAACGTCATCGGCTCACGTCTGTTCAAGAACCTGGTCGCCGAGGAGAAGTGGGAAGAAGCCACCGAAATCGCCCGGCGCCAGGTGAAAAACGGAGCGCACCTGGTGGACGTGTGCCTGCAGTCGACCGACCGCGACGAGCTGAAGGACATCCCGCCCTTCTACGAGAAGCTGATCCGGAAGATCAAGGCGCCGATCGTGATCGACACCACCGACGCCCGCGCCATCGAGCTGGCCCTTACCTACTGCCAGGGTAAAAGTATCATTAACTCAATCAACCTCGAGGACGGGCTCGAGAAGTTCGAGCGGGTCTGCCCGCTGGCCGCCGCTTACGGGGCAGCGCTGGTGGTGGGCTGCATCGACGAGGACAAACTACAGGCCCAGGCCTTCACCCGCGAGCGTAAGCTGGCCATCGCCCAGCGCTCCCACCGGCTGCTCACCGAGCAATTCGGCATCCCGCCCGAGAACCTCATCTTCGATCCGCTGGTGTTCCCCTGCGCCACCGGCGACACCAACTACATCGGCGGCGCGGTCGAGACCATCGAGGGCATTCGGCTGATCAAGGGCGAGATTCCGTTCGTCAAGACGATCCTCGGCATCTCGAACATCTCCTTCGGGCTGCCCCCGGCGGCGCGCGAGGTGGTCAACTCCGTTTTCCTTTACTACGCCACCAAGGACGGTCTCGACTTGGCCATTGTTAATAC
>JACQDI010000762.1 GCA_016201195.1 Acidobacteriota bacterium
ACTCGATCGAAGTGAACTGGTGGGCCACGGATTTCGGCAAAAGCATCAGCCTGACCTCGGGAACAGCCATACTCATCCGCCGGCAGGAGCCTTGAGCCGGCGGCTGCCGCCGCCACCGCCCATGCGTCCGTTTGCGATTCCGCTCCGCATCCTGCTGAGTCTTGCTGCCGTTGCCATCCTGGGCTACGCGTGTTTTTGGACGCTGCGGCTGGGCTATGCCGATCATCTATACCATTCAGAATCCGCCGAGGATGCGAGGCGCGCAGCGAAACTGGTGCCAGCGAGCGCGCGGTACCAGGCCCGGTGGGCCGCCATGCTCGACCGGTCAGGGAAAGATCCCGCCGCCTCCCTGGCGGCGCTCGAAGCAGCGCTGGCCTGCAATCTCTGGGACTCCTCTTCCTGGATCGATCTGGGCTTGCGGGCGGAGATGGACCAGGATTTCGCCAACGCGGAAAGCAGCCTGCTCGAAGCTGCTCACGTCGACAAACAGTACGATCCGCGCTGGACGCTGGTCAATTTCTATTTCCGGCGGAACGATCCGGAAAAGTTTTGGCTCTGGGCGAGGCAAGCCGCCGCGATCTCGTATGGAGACCCCGCTCCCCTGTTCCGGCTTTGCTGGAGAGTAACGCAAGATCCGGCGGTGATCCTCGAGCGCGCGATCCCGCCTCAGCCACAGATCCTGCTGCGGTACCTCGCCTTTCTGCTGGCCGACAATCACCTGGATGGCGTGGAGGAGGCGGCGCAGAGAGCGGCGAAGTACGCCGGGCGGGAGGATCTGCCGGTATTATTCGCCTCCTGTGACCGTCTTCTCGGGGCGCAGCAGCTCCCGGGCGCGCTCCGGATCTGGAGCGCCCTTTGCGAGCGGAGGCTCCTGCCTTACCCGGCGCCGGATCCGGGCAGGGGCTGGTTCCTCACCAATGGCGATTTCGGCGTGTCGCCCGTCTCACACGGTTTCGACTGGCGGGTCCATCCCCCTGAGGGAGTCTCCTGCTCTCGGGACCGATCGCCGCTCGCGTTGCGGGTCACCTTCTCCGGCAAACAGCCCGAGAGCTGCGAGATCATGAACCAGTTCGTTCCACTGTTGCCAGGCAGGCAGTACCGGTTCCGGTTTCGCTATCGGACCTCCGGCATCGGGCCCCATACCGGCCTGCGCTGGCGGGTGTTCGATGCCGCCACGGGCGCGGAGCTAGGGGACCGATCTCCTTATTTGTCGAGTGAAGACCAGACGACGGAAGATCTCCCCTTTGCGACGCCGCCCGGCGTCCGCCTGGCCCGGGTGGTCCTGGCGTATCAACGGGCGCTGGGAACCACACGCATCGAGGGATCGGCTTTCTTGAGCGACACCAGTCTGGGCTTCGCCCGGCGGTAGCGAAAAATGAAGGGCAGTCTTCGGTGGCGTTTTGGTGTCGCGTCGGCGGCGGCGCTGGCCGTCCTGCTGTGCTTTTTGATCCTGACCGACGCGGCGCGAGAGCGCTGGGCGCTTTCCCTGTTTCAAGCCGGGGTCTTCGGCCTGGCCCTGATCTGGACTGTGCGGATGGTCTTTTGTCCTTACCACCTGCGCGTCAGCATCCTGTTGCTTCCGACGTCGGGCGCGATTCTGTGGGCGCTACTGCAACTGGTCACGCACCAGACCGTGCACCGGCTGGAGACCTGGAACGCAATCCTGGGCTGGGCGACGAACCTGGCTCTCTTCTTCCTTTCTTTGCAGGTACTGTCCTATTTCGACATATGCAGGGCTTTTCGAAAAGCTCTCCTCTTTTTCGGCTTCGCGCTGAGCGTCATCTCCGTGATCCAGTTTTTTACGTCGAACGGCAAGATCTTCTGGGTCTTCTCTGCCCTCTACGCCGACCAGGCCCTCGGACCGTTCGTGAATCGCGACCATTACGCCTCGTTCATCGCGCTGGTTCTGCCGCTGGCTCTCTATGAGATCGTGGCCGAGCGCAAGAGAGCGTTGGGCTATGCGGTTGTGGCGGGGGCCATGTTCGCCACGGTGATTGCCGGGGCTTCCCGGGCCGGGTCCATCCTGGTCACGATCGAGATCGCCGTCCTGCTTTTCCCCCTGGTCCTCGGGGATGCGGCTTCCCGCCGGACTCCCCTGGCCAACCTGGCCCGGATCGTTTTCTTCGCGATGGTTTTCACCGCGGTGGTGGGGTCGGAAGTGTTGTGGAAAAGATTTCAGGATCCGGATCCCTTTCGAGGCCGCCGGGAGATGGTGCATTCTTCGCTCTTGATGATCCGCGACCGGCCGTGGACCGGCTTCGGCCTGGGCGCCTGGCCCACCGTTTATCCGGCTTACGCCCTGTTCGATATCGGCGTGTTCACGAATCACGCCCACTGCGACTGGGCCGAGTGGACGGCGGAAGGCGGCCTGCCCTTCCTGGCCATGCTCCTATGGATCCTGGCCTGGACTATCCGCACCGCCATTCGGTTCCCGTGGGGATGGGGAGTGGTTGCAGTTTTTTTCCACGGCCTGGTCGATTTCCCGCTGCAAAAGCCGTGCCTGGCTGCGCTGGTGTTTGTCTTACTGGGAGGCTTGGCCGCTTCCGCCGGGGAGCGCTCGAGGGGAGGCCGGCCCCATGAGCGACAGCGGCGGAACCGTTCCCAGGCAGGCTCCCCACGGGACCATCACGCGCCGCAGCCGGCCCCGGCCGGCGCCCGGTTTTCTATGTTCACTTCAGCGGGGATGGGACATTCCTATGTGGGTGGGCGAAAGGGCAGAGGAAAAGGTTTCCGGGGTGGTGTAAACATCGCTGCATTACGCTCCGGCGATCTTCAGCGCGATGGCTTGATCGCAGGGCTTCTCCGGCGGCATCTGCACCTTCAGGCCCACCCTTCCTCCCTTCATGATAAGGGGGTGAGCTAGAGGTCGAGGGAGGGGAGGAATGCAAGTGGTTGAAAACACAGGGGAGGATTCTTTCAAATAGCTGTGATCGGAATTAAGAAAGGGAGGAAACAACAGCAGGCTCCGCATTGCTTTCTCCATTCCTTAATTTCTCAATTTCTCAATTTCCGCCCCCAGCTCCGCCGGCATCGGCGCCTCCACGGTGACGCGCCGGCCGGTCGAGGGGTGCGTGAACTGAATCTCGCGGGCGTGCAGAAACAATCGGGGAAAGCCGGGCCGGGCCGGGGCGCCGTAAAGGGTGTCGCCGACCACCGGATGGCCGATGGCTGAAAGGTGCACGCGGATCTGGTGGGTGCGCCCCGTTCCGATGCGCACCTCAAGCAGCGAGTATCCCGGCCACTGGTCGAGCACTCGGAAGTCGGTGATCGCCTCCCGGCCCGTTCGCGCCCGGGCGGTCATCTTCACCCGCGCCCGCCGGTCGCGGCCAATGGGCATCTCGAGGCGGGTCCAGCGGACGCCCTCGTCGATCACCGGCCGTCCCTTGCCCGCCGGAATCTTTCCGTGCACCAGTGCGACATAGATCTTGCGCACCCGGCGCCGGGCGAACTGTTCGGCCAGGCGCTGATGCGCCGCGTCGTGCTTGGCCACCAGCAGCACGCCGCTGGTGAGGCGGTCGAGCCGGTGCACGATGCCGGGACGCAGCTCGCCCCCCAGGTGGGACAGCCGGGCGAAGTGATGAAGCAGGGCGTTCACCAAGGTTCCCTGGCGCCGCCCGGCCCCCGCGTGGACCGTCATGCCCGCCGGCTTGTGGATGGCTACCAGGTCGTCGTCCTCGTAGAGGATTTCGAGCGGGATCGCCTCGGGAAAGGCGCGCAGTGGAGGCGGGGAATCCGGCTCGACCTCGATGCGCTCGCCGCCCTTGAGCCGCAACGAGGGCTTGGCCGCCGCGCCGTTGACCAGCACGCGCCCGGCCTCGATCCACCGCTGCAGCCGGGCGCGGCTGGTCCCCGACAGATGCCCGGCCAGGAACTGGTCCAGTCGCCGCCCGGAGTCCGCAGCAGTTGTTTCAAAGGTCACAATGCTACGATAGCGGAATTGAGAACGGATCGTGGATCGTAGACCGTGGGCTTCCAGGTTGGGGCCCACGATCCACGTTCCACGGTCCACGTTCTGGAGGAGATGTGATTCACAGCGCCATCGTCCCGGTCGCCGGATTGGGGACCCGCTTGCTGCCGGCCACCAAGTCGCAGCCCAAAGAGATGCTGCCGGTCGCCCGCAAGCCGATCGTGCAGTACGTGGTCGAGGAGCTGGCGGCGGCCGGCATTGAGCGCATCCTGTTCGTCACCGGCCGCGGCAAGTCGTCCATTGAGAATCACTTCGACCACGACCCGGAGCTCAATCGCTCGCTCACCCAGGCCGACAAGAAAGCGTTGCTCGACGAGATCGAATTCGAGAAGCTCCAGGTACACTACTTTTACACCCGGCAGCGGCTCCAGCTCGGCCTGGGCGACGCCGTGCGGTGCGGCGAAAATTTCGCTGGCCCGGAGCCGTTTCTGGTGGCGCTCGGCGATTCAATCATCGGCCTGAACGGTCACTCCACCATCAGCCGCCGCTTAGGCGAGGTGTATGAACAGGATGGCGCATCCTGCGTCATTGCGGTGGAGGAAGTGCCGCGCGAGCTGACCTCTTTGTATGGTGTGGTGGCCCCGGCTTCCAAAGGGAATGTGTTCCAGATCGCAGACCTGGTGGAAAAGCCGGCCCCCGAGCAGGCGCCCTCGAACCTCGCCATCGCCGGGCGGTATGTCTTCTCTCCGTCTATCTTCGAGAAGCTCCGCAAGGTCAAGCCCGACCACCGGGGCGAGATCCAGTTGACCGACGCCATCCGCCTGCTGGCCGCCTCGGGAGAACGAATCATCGGGGTGAAGCTGGCGCGCGGAGAACGTCGCTACGACATCGGCAACTTCCCCAGTTACTTTGAAACCTTCCTGGAGTTCGCCCTGGCCGATCCGGACTACGGCGCCCGGCTGCGGCAACACTTGAAACGGCTGGTGCGCTGAGGATCGTGGAACGTGGATCGTAGATGGCGGGCCCCGGCATCCGGGTCCACAGCCCCCTACACTTTCCGGCACAAACAGCCGAATTACCCCTAGGATGGACAAGCGGCCGGACCGCGCCATTATGGCCCGTACCGTATTGGTATTCGAGTCAGGCCCGGCGCTCTGCGGTTTGCCGGTCGAGCAAGTTCGCGAGGTCGTGCACATGGCCAGTCTGGCGCGGCCGCCTGGAACTCCCTCGCTGTTGGAAGGATTTTTGAATCTCAGAGGGGTTGCGGTTCCAGTGGTTCGGCTGGATCGGCTGTTCGACTGGGCGCCTGCCAGTCCCTCGCTCTACGCGCCCCTGCTGATCCTTCGCGGCGACCCTTACCCGTTAGCGTTGCTCGCAACCCGGACGCTGGAGGTGGTCTCACCGCCGCCGGAGGCGTTCTTGCCCGTGCGGGAAGAGACGCTGCAAGGCTGCGTCGAGGCGGAGGTGGCGCTGGGCGAACGGGTGGTCCACCTGCTGTCGGCTCCTCGCCTGTTGCTGGAAAAGGAGCGGAAGTGCGTGGAGCAACTGCAAGCGGCGGCCCAGCAACGCCTGGACGAGCTGGAGGCCGAGCGGCCATGAATCTCCTGGCCGATCCCCTGTATCCGCGGCTCAAAGATTACGTGATCGAGTCCACGGGGCTAGCCTATTATGCCGACAAGGACGAGGACCTGGCGGACCGCCTGGCCCGGCGACTGGCGGCGCTGGGAGCCGGTGCCTGCGATTCCTACCTGGCCGTCCTCGAAGACCCGCAGCGAGGCGAGGCGGAGCTGGATGCGCTGCTGGTCCATCTCACCATTGGTGAGACCTACTTCTTCCGCCACGGCGAACAATTCGAGGCGCTGGCCCGCATCGTTTTCCCGGACATTCTGAAGCGCAACCAAGCCAGCCGCCGGCTGCGGATCTGGAGCGCCGGGTGCGCCATCGGCGCGGAGACCTACTCGGTGGCCATGCTTCTGCGCGACCAGTGGGGAGATCAACTGGCGGGCTGGGACATCACCATCCTCGGCACCGATGTGAACCGGGAGTTTCTGGCCAGCGCCCGGGAGGGCCGCTTCGGAGAATGGGCGCTGCGCGGCCTTTCGGAAGAGCTCCGCGCCCGCGCTTTCCGTCAGGCGGGAAAATCCTGGCTCATCGCGCCGGAATACAAGCAGTGGGTGTCGTTTCAGTACCACAACCTGGTTAAGCATCCCTTCCCGTCGCTGGTCAACAACCTGGCCGCCTGCGATCTGATCCTCTGCCGCAACGTCATGATTTATTTCGACGTGGATGTCATCCTGCGCATGGCGAAACAGTTTCAGGAGTGTCTGAACGAGGGCGGCTGGCTGGTGGTAGGCCACGCCGAGCCAAACACAGAGACCTTCCGGAACTTTCGCATCGTCAACGCCCCGGGCACGACATTGTATCGGAAAGCCGGAGAGGCCGTGCCCGCGCCGGAGGCGGTATCACTGCCGGAGCTGCGCTTCGTCCAACCCCAGCCGCCGCACCCGGTCCCGCCCCCGCCCGCCGCGACCCTGGATCACGTGCGACAACTGGCCGATCAGGGCGACTGGGAAAGCGCCGCCTCCTGTTGCCGCGAGGTGCTCGAACGCGACGGCTTGGAGCCGCTGGTCCACTTCTATCACGCCCTGGTACTCGAGCAGTTGGGGCAACCGGGGCCGGCCGAGTGGTCCCTGCGACGGGCCCTGTACCTGGACCGGCGCTTTGTCCTGGCCCACTACCACCTCGGCCTCCTGCTGCTGCGGAAAAAGCAGAGCCCGGCCGCGGCGCGAGCGTTCGAGAACGTTCTGGAGCTGCTGGCTGCCCGGGACGCGGCCGAATGCCTGCCCGATGCCGACGGCATGACCGCTGCCGACCTGCGAGAGCTGGCGGCCATGCAACTGGAGGTATTGAACCCATGATCGACTGGGAGCAAGCACGGCGACGGCTGGCCCGGAGTGAGCGCGGGCTGGAGCAGGCGTTGGTGGCCGACGCCCAGCGCGTCAAGCGGGTGTGGCGCGAGCGCGCCGCCCGGCTGGCCCGGCCGCCGGCCGAAGCCCTCTCCGCGGTTCGCCCTTTCCTGGCTTTCCGGCTGCGGGAGGAGACCTACGCCCTGCCCCTGGAGGAGTTGGGCGAGGTGATCCCCAATCCCGCCTGCACGCCCGTGCCCGGAGCACCCGCGGCGCTGGCTGGCGTGCTCAATCTGCGCGGCCAGATCCGGCCGGTGTGGGACTTGGCCCGGCTCCTCCAGCTTCCCGAGGGCGAAAGCGGCGACTGGGTGCTGCTGTTGCGCCGGCCCGAGCTGGGGCTGCGCGTGGGTCGGGCTGAGCAGATCCTGCACTTGCGGCCGGAGGAGTTTCGGGTCCCGTTGAATGCTCCCCCCTGGGTGGTGGGCGTTAGCGCTGATGCGCTGGCCTGGCTCGATGTGCAGCCGCTGCTCCAGACCGCGGCCCCCGCCTCGAGCCAGGAACGGAAGGAGTCTTGACCATGAACTTGCGAATCGGAACGAGAATTTTACTCGGCTTCGGCGCCATGGTGGCCCTCACCCTCGGCCTGGGTTGGTATGTACTGGCCAAACAGGCTGAGGTGCGGAATCACACCGCGCAAATCGAGACCCGGGACCTCCGGGCCCTGGATGAGCTGCGGCAGATCATCCAGGGGCAGTACCACATGCGCGCGTTGCGCGAAACAGCGGTAGCCCAGACCCTGCTGGGCAAGTCGCACCAGAGCGAGGACCCGCTCCTGCTGCAGGACCGGTGGCGGCAGTCGTACGAACAGACCCGCAAGCTGCTGGCAGATCTGGAAGCCACCGCCGAAGAATATGAGAAGCACCCCACCAGCACCCAGCGCGCCCTCCAGTGGGGCCGCATCCGCCAGAGCGGGGCGGAGGCCCATGCCACCCTCAAGGAGCTGGCGGCGGAGGTGGAGATCGGGCTGGCTCTGTTGGCCCGCACGGATCTGGCTCAGATGGCCGCCCGCGCCCCGGTGCTGAGCCGCTTGCGCCAGAACTTCGAGACCAAAGTGATGGCCGTCACTCTCTTGGCCCAGGAGCAGATCGACATAGGCCGGGCCGAGGTCGCCGCGCTGCACGATCAAACCCGCACGGCGACCCTGATCGCGCTGGCCGCGGCAGTGCTCCTGGGGACCCTTTGTGCCCTCGCCATCCAGCGCTCGATTACCAGGCCCCTGGCCACCTTCATGCAATTCGTGGAGCGGGTGGGCCAGGGCGACCTGACCCAGCAGGCCCCCGTCGACCGCCGCGACGAGTTGGGTGATCTCGCGCGCAGCCTCAACCAGATGGTGGCCGGGCTGAAAGACGTGGCGGGCCAAACGCTCGCCGGCACCGAAAACCTCAGCGCAGCCACAGCCGAGATCCTCGCCTCCACCCAGCAGCAAGGCGCGAGCACCACCGAGCAGGCAGCCGCCGTGCAGCAGACCACGGCCACCATGGCCGAGATCGCCCAGTCCGGCGCGCAGATCTCGGAGCGCGCCAAGCAGGTCGCCGCCTCCACCGAAGCCACCTCCGCCGCCACTCAGGCCGGCCTCCAGGCCGTGCAAAACACCACCCGCACCATGGAAGCCATTCGCGAGCAGGCCGAGGCGGTGGCAGAAAACGTGGTCGCTTTGAGTGAGAAGACCCAGGCCGTGGGCGAGATCATCGCCACCGTCAACGATATCGCCGAGCAGAGCCACCTGCTGGCCCTGAACGCGGCGATCGAGGCGGCTGCCGCCGGCGAGCAGGGACGCAGCTTCTCGGTGGTGGCCAACGAGATCAAGAACCTCGCCGACCAGTCCAAGGAAGCGACCGTACAGGTGCGCTCCATCCTGGGCGATATCCAGAAGGGTATTAACAGCTCGGTCATGCTCACCGAGGAAGCGGTCAAGCGTTCCGAGTCGGGCCGCCAGCAAGCCGACGTCACCGACCGCACGATTCGCCAGCTCGCCGACAGCATCCAGCAGAGCGTGCAGGCTTTCCAGCAGATCGCCGCCGGCGCCAACCAGCAGCAGATCGGCTTTGACCAGGTCACCCAGGCCGTGCGCAACATCGGCCAGGCCAGCGATCAGAGCGCCAATGGGACGCGTCAGTTGGAGAAAGCTGCGGCCAACCTCAACGCGCTGTCGCAACAGTTGCGCAAGGCGGTGGAAAGGTACCGGATGTGAGTGAGATTCAGCAAAAGCTGCTGGCCATCTTTCAGGTCGAGCACAAGGAACACCTGGAGCAGATTCGCTCGCTGCTGGAGAACCTGGAAAAGGGCGCCGGGGTGCGCCCAGGGCCGGAGCTGGACGAGGTGTTTCGGCGGGCGCACAGCCTGAAAGGCGCGGCGCGGGCGGTCAGCCTGAAGCCGGTGGAAACGCTCGCTCATCGTCTCGAGACGCTGTTCGTCCGGGTGCGGGAGGGGTCGCTGCGCGTGGAGCCGCCAGCGCTGGCAGCGATTCATCAGGCGCTCGACGCCACCGAGGATGCAGTGGCCTCGCTGGGCGAGGGGCGATCGCCGGTAGATGCCGAGGCCGCCTTGCAGGCCCTGGCGCAAGTGCTGGGTCCGGAGCCAGAGCCGCCTCCCCCGGCGACGGAGGCGCCCCGGATAGCGGGCCCCGTGCAGCCGATCGGGACCGTGCGCGTGGCTGCGGAGAACCTGGACGGGCTACTGCGCTCGGCCGGCCAATTGCTCACCGAGAGCCTGCGCCAGAACCAGCTCAGCCGGCGGCTGCACGAGCTGTCTCGGCGCGTCGCGAAGATGGAGCAGGAGTGGGACCGGGTGCGGGATTCCTCGGCCGTCTCCCTGCGCCGCCTGACCGGGCTGCCCGAGTTCGGCCGGGTGGCCCGCTACCTGGACTTTGTCGATGAGCAGGTGCGGAGCTTGGCCAGCGAGACGCGCCTCGCCCGTTTCGAGCAGCACCGCAGCGCCTGGTCGCTGCGCCACCTGGGCGAAGAGCTCGGCCAGAGCATCCGCTTGGTCCGCATGGCCCCGGCGGAAAGCGTGTTCGAGGGCTTCCGGAAAATGCTCCGGGACCTGGCCCGGGACGAGGGCAAGCAGGTCGACTTCCGCATGGAAGGCCTGGAGGTGCAAGCCGACCGGATGGTCCTGCAGGCCCTGAAAGATCCGGTTCTGCACCTGTTGCGCAACGCCGTTTGCCATGGCCTGGAGTCTCCGGGTGAACGGGTTGCCAGGGGTAAGCGCGAGTCGGGGGTGGTCACGCTGCGGGTGGAGGCGCATGGCAGCCGCCTGCTTGTCCTGGTGGAGGATGACGGGCGGGGGATCGACTTCCCGGCGGTGGCCGCGGTGGCCATTCGCAAGGGGTTGCTACCGGGGGGAGAAGCCGCCGCCGTCCCCCACGCGGAGCTGCTCCGCTTCCTGTTCCAGCCCGGCTTCTCCACCCTCCCGAAAGTCACCGATCTGGCTGGGCGCGGCATGGGCCTGTCGGTTGTGCATGAGCAGGTTCGCCGCCTGCAGGGGGAAGTGAGGCTCGAGCCGCGTCCCGGCGGCGGCCTCGCCGCGTGGCTCTTAGTGCCGCTGTCGATCTCTACGCACCGGCTGCTGCTGCTCGCCTGCCGGGGCCAAACTTTTGCCCTGCCCGTCCATGCCATCGAGCGGCTGTGCCGTCTCCGCCTCGAGCAGATCCAGACCCTGGAGGGTAAGGCGGTCTGCCAGCACCAGGGCCAGCCGATTCCGGTGGTCGCGCTGAGCAAGTTACTGGGCCTGCCCGGGGAGGCCCCCCCGGTAGATGGAGCCCCTCTGGCAGTGATGCTGCTGCGCTCGGGCGAGCAGCGGGTAGCGGTGGTAGTGGATGCCTTCCTCACCGAGCGCGACGCCCTGGTGCAGGAGCTGGGCGTTCCCTTCGCCCAGGCTACGCCGGCCACCGGCGGGATGCTGCTCGAAGACGGCGCCGTAGCCGTGGTGCTCGATCCGGTGCGGTTGCTGGAAACCGTCCGGGAGTTCCGCCATGCCTCGGCCTGGAAGCCGCCGGCACCGGTGGAGCCAGCCCTTGCGCCCAGCATCCTTGTGGTCGATGACTCAATCACCACCCGGGCGCTCGAAAAAAGCATCCTGGAGGCCCATGGCTACCGCGTGCGGGTGGCCGTGGACGGCCTGGAAGCCCTGACCCAACTACGCTCGGAAAAAGCCGACCTGGTGATCGCCGACATCCACATGCCCCGCCTGGACGGCTTCGGGCTGCTCGAGGAAATGAAGAAGGACGAGCGGTTGGCGAAAGTTCCGGTCATCATCGTCACCTCGATGGAACGCCGCGAGGACCAGGAGAAAGGTCTGGCTCTGGGCGCTGACGCCTACATCGTCAAGCGCAAGTTCGACCAGCGCGACTTGCTGGACACCATTCGGCAGATCTTATGAAGAAGATCCGAGTGCTGATTGTGGAAGATTCGCCGGTGATGCGGGAGTTCCTGAAGTACATTATCGGCCGCGACCCGCGCCTGGAGGTGGCGGCCGCCGCGGACAGCGCCGAAGAAGCGCTGCGTCTGCTGCCGCTGGCGGCCCCCGACGTGATCTCGCTCGACATCCGCTTGCCGGGCATGAACGGTTTCGAAGCCACCCGGCGAATCATGTCCGAGCGGCCGACCCCCATCGTCGTCGTGTCGGCCAGCGTGGAGTCGGAAGAACTGAACATAACCATGAACGCGTTGCGCGCCGGCGCCCTGACGGTGATGGAGAAGCCGGTGGGAACGACGCAGGGGGAGTACGAGTCGCTGGCCGAGCCCCTCTGCACCCAGCTCGCCATCATGAGCCAGGTTCGGCTGGTGCGCCAGCGGCCCACGGAGCTGCGGCCCCGCTCGACCACGCCCACCGCGCCGTCCGGCCGCGTATACCGCCTGCTGGCCATTGCCACCTCCACCGGCGGGCCGCAAGCTCTGGTCGAGGTACTGGGCGGCCTGGGCAAGGGTTTCCCACTGCCCATCCTGGTAGTGCAACACATCGCCCCCAGCTTTCTGAAGGGTTTTGCGGCGTGGCTGGCCAGCGTCTGCGCTTTCCCAGTGGAGGTGGTGGAAAACCAAAGTGTGATGTCGCCCGGGCGGGTCTACCTGGCGGCGGCCGATCACCACCTGCGGGCCGATGGGCGGCAGGCGTGGGCCGATGGAGGCGACCCGGTCTGCGCCCAGCGGCCCTCCGGCACCGTCCTGTTCCAGTCCCTGGCCCGACACCTGGGACCGCAGTCCCTGGGTGTGGTGTTGACCGGCATGGGTGAAGACGGCGCCCAGGGCCTGCTCGAACTGCGCCGGGCCGGAGGCTACACGATCGCCGAAGACGAATCGACAGCGGTGGTTTATGGGATGCCGGCCGCCGCCGTCCGGCTCGGCGCGGCCTGCGAGTCGCTGCCGCTTCCGGCTATCGCCCCGAGAATCCTGGAGCTGCTCTGATGAACCACCCCTACCGAATCCTGATCGTCGAGGATTCAAGCACCCAGGCTCTTCGGCTGCGCCTCCTGTTCGAAGCCGAGGGATGGGAGGTGGTCTGCGCCGAAACCGCCGAGACCGCCCTGGCCCAACTGGCGGGCGGGCTGCCCGACCTGCTAGTGGTGGACTATTACCTGCCGGGCATTCGCGGCGACGAGTTGTGCCGGCAAATCCGCATGAACGTCCATATTCGCGGCGTGCCGATCCTGATGCTCACCGTGGAAGAGATCCACCTCGCCGAAACGCGGGGTCTCGAGAGCGGCGCCGACGACTACCTGCCCAAGTCGGTCGATTCCGACATCCTGCTGCTGCGCGTCCGCGCCCTGCTGCGGCAGTCGGAGTCGGCGGTTCCCCGCTGGGGGGATTCGTTTTTCGGCCGCGCCCGGCTGCTGGCCATCGACGATAGTCCGACCTACTTGCAGTACCTGATGGACGAGCTGAGAAGCGAGCCCTACGGGGTCGAGCAGGCCACCGGGGGTGAGGAAGGTCTGGGGCGCCTGGCCGGCGAGCCGTTCGACTGCGTCCTGGTGGACCTGGTGATGCCCGATCTGGACGGCATCCAGGTCTGCCGGCGGATCCGGGAAATGCACCTGGACAGCATCCCGGCGGTACTGATCCTAACCGCCCACGAAAACAAAGACGACATGACGCGGGGTCTCGATGCCGGCGCCGATGACTTCGTGGGCAAGTCCAGCGACATGGCCGTGCTCAAAGCCCGCATCCGGGCCCTGTTGCGCCGCAAGTTCGTCCAGGAAGAAAACCGCCGCATCGTCGAGGAGCTGAAGAACAAGGAGCTGGAGGCGGCGCGGACGAGGGCGGAAAAGGAGGCTGCCGAGGCGCGCGCCACCCTGGCCGAGGAGCTGGCGGAAGTCAACCGAAAGCTGAAAGAAGCCCAGATGCACCTGATCCAGACCGAGAAGATGGCCTCGCTGGGGCAACTGGTGGCCGGCATCGCCCACGAGATCAATAATCCGCTTGCTTTCGCCCTCAACAACCTGTTTCTGATCGAGCAGGAGGCCCAGCGCCTGATCGGCCAGATCGACCCGCCTCTGCCTGCCAGCGTCTTGGCCAGGCTGGTACGAATCCGGGAGCTGCGGCGGGACGTTCAGAAGGGCCTGGAGCGGGTCAAAGAGCTGGTGGCCGATCTGCGGACTTTCTCGCGCCTGGACCAGGGCAACCTGACAACCATCGATGTGCCGGAAAGCATCGAGTCGGTGCTGCGCTTTCTTCACCACCAGATGAAAAACCGCATTCGGGTCGATAAGGAATATGGACCGGTGCATACTTTGTCCTGCTATGGGGGCCAGCTCAATCAGGTGCTGATGAACATCATCGCCAACGCAGTGGACGCCATTGAAGGCGAGGGGACCATCACCATCTCGACCCGGGCCGGCAACGGGACGTTTCTTATCTCGGTGCGGGATACCGGAAGGGGCATTCCCAAGGCTATCCGGCATCGCATTTTCGAGCCGTTTTTCACCACCAAGCCGGTTGGCCGAGGTACCGGCCTGGGCCTGGCCATCTCTTACGGGATTATCCAGGCGCATGGCGGCCGGATCGAGGTGGTGTCCCCCCCCGGCGGGGGGACGGAGTTTGTAATCAAGATCCCACTCAATCTGGAAGGAGCATCTGACTATGGAGCAAGCCAAAATCAGAGACGCAGTGCTGGTGGTGGATGACGAGCCGCAGATCCTGACCAGCCTCCAGCTCCTGCTCGAAGATGAATTCGCGGTAACCGCCACCAGCGACCCGGAAGCCGGCTTGCAGTTCCTGCGCCAGGGTCACGTTTCGGTCATCCTCTCCGACCAGCGCATGCCCGGCCTGAGCGGCGACAAGTTTCTGGCCGCGGCCGGACAACTCTCCCCCGCCACCCGCATCCTGATCACCGGCTACACGGATTTGGACGCCCTGGTGCAAGCGGTCAACCACGGCCAGATCTACTCCTACATCGCCAAGCCCTGGGACCCGATGGAGCTGCGAATCACCGTCGCCAAGGCGGCGGAATATTACCGCCTGCAACAGGAACTGGCCCGCGAGCGCGACCTGCTGCATACCCTCATGGCCAACATCCCCGACGCCATCTTCTTCAAGGATACCGAGTGCCGCTACCAGCGCCTGAACCAGCCCTTGGCCCGGATCCTGGGACCGCGAAACCTGGAGGAGGCCGTCGGCAAGAGGGTCACCGACTTCCGTACCGACGAAACGGGCCGGGTGGCCATGGCAGATGACCGGCGAGTGCTCGAAACCGGCGAGATGCTAATTGATCGAGAAGAACAGATCCGCCTGCCCGACGGCCGATTGCGGTGGTTCTCCACCACCAAGGCTCCCATCCGGGAGGCCGGCCGCATCACCGGCCTGGTGGGCATTTCCCGTGACATCACCGAGCGCAAGCAGGCCGAAGAAGTCCTCGTCCATCACTCCGAGGCTCTGGCCCACTACAACGCCGAGCTGGAGCAGTTCGCCTACGTCGCCGCCCACGACCTGCAAGAGCCGCTGCGCACGGTGGCCAGCTTCAGCCAGCTTCTGGCGCAACGCTACGCGGGCCAGCTCGACGCACAAGCCGACCGCTTCATCGAACAGGTGGTCAGCGGGGCCAGGCGGATGCGCCAGTTGATCGATGACCTGCTGATGTACTCGCGGCTGGCCCGCGGCGAATCCCATTTGCAGCCCACCGACACCGCTGACGTTTTCCGCGCGTCGCTGGAAAGCCTGCAAGCGGCGGTGGCTGAAAGCGGGGCGATGGTCACCGCCGACCCGCTGCCCACCGTCACTGTCGATCCCACCCAAGTGGGCCAGCTCTTTCAGAACCTGTTGAGCAACGCCATCAAGTTTCGCGGCCCCGATCCGCCTCGCATCCACTTCTCCGCTGAGCGGAAGGGCGCCGAATGGGTTTTCTCGCTTCGCGACAACGGCATCGGCATCGATCCCCAGTATTGCGAGCGCATCTTCAAGGTCTTCCAGCGCCTGCACGGCAAGCGCGAATACCCGGGCACGGGCATCGGGCTGGCGGCGTGCAAGCGCATCGTGGAGAGGCACGGCGGGCGTATCTGGGTGGAGTCGGAGGCGGGGCGGGGCTCCACGTTTTACTTCACCATCCCGGCCTGATTTGGTGATCTGTTGATTTGGTGATTTGGTGATTCACGCAATCACCAAATCACGAAATCACCAAATATCGCTATACTGGAATTGATGCACACAATCGATTCGACCCCGGAATTTGTGTCCGGGGTCTACCGGAAGATGCAGCAGAATCTCGCCGTGGTGCGGCGGCGGCTGGGGCGCCCAATGACGCTCGCCGAGAAGGTGTTGTATTCGCACCTGGACGACCCTGCGGGCCAGGACTGCACCGCCGGCGTGAGCTACCTGATGCTGCGGCCCGACCGCGTGGCCATGCAGGACGCCACCGCGCAGATGGCGTTGCTGCAGTTTGGCCTGGCCGGCCGCAAGACGGCGTCGGCGCCGACCACGGTCCACTGCGATCACCTGATTGCGGCGCGCGCCGGAGCGCAGCCGGATACGCAGCTCGCCATCGTCGAGAACAACGACGTCTACGATTTCCTGCGCGTTGCCTCGGCCAAGTACGGCATCGGATTCTGGAAGCCGGGCTCGGGCATCATCCACCAGGTAGTGCTCGAAAACTACGCCTTCCCGGGCGGGTTGATGATCGGCACCGACTCTCACACGCCCAACGCGGGGGGCCTGGGCATGTTCGCCGCGGGCGTCGGCGGAGCGGACGCGGTCGACGTAATGGCCGGCTTCCCCTGGGAGGTGAAGAACCCCAAGCTCATCGGCGTGCGCCTCACCGGCGAGCTATCGGGCTGGACCGCTCCCAAGGACGTGATCCTCTACCTGTGCGGCGTGCTCACCGTAAAGGGCGGCACCAACCGGGTGATCGAATACTTCGGCCCCGGCACGCGAGCCATCAGTTGCACCGGCAAGGCCACCATCACCAACATGGGCGCGGAGCTGGGGGCGACCACGTCGATCTTTCCCTACGACGACCGCATGGCCGCCTACCTGCGCGCAACGCGGCGGGCTGCGCTCGCCGAGCTGGCCGAGCAGTATCCGGACCTGGTGGCCGCCGACCCCGACGTCGAAGAGCACCCGGAGAAATATTTCGAGCGGGTGGTGGAGATCGATCTCTCGAAGCTCGAGCCGCACATAGTGGGGCCGCACACGCCTGATCTCGCCCGGCCGGTCTCTCGCCTCGCCGCCGACGTCGCCGCCAACAAGTACCCTGACCGGATCTCGGTTGCGCTGGTGGGTAGCTGCACGAACTCCTCTTACGAAGATATTTCGCGCGCCGCCGACGTGGCCGAGCAGGCCCGCGCCCACGGGGCCCGCATGAAGGTGCCGTTCCTGGTGACGCCGGGCTCCGAGCAGATCCGCTCCACCATCGAGCGCGATGGCCAGATGGCGAGTCTGGAAGCCATCGGGGCCACCGTGCTCGCCAACGCCTGCGGTCCCTGCATCGGGCAGTGGAAGCGCCAGGAGGTCTCGAAAGGCGAGCCCAACACCATCGTCACCTCCTTCAACCGGAATTTCCCCAAGCGCAACGACGGCAACCCGGCTACCCATGCCTTTATGGGCAGCCCGGAGGTGGTCATCGCCTATGGCCTGGCCGGGCGGCTGAGCTTCAACCCGCTCACCGATACGATCGAGACCAACGGCAATTCTTTCCGCCTGGAGCCTCCGCGCAAGGCTCCCGAGTTGCCGGCCGGCGGGTTTGTTCATAGCCAGGAAGGCTACCTGCCGCCCCCCGAAGATTCGTCGGGTATCGATCTCAAAGTCGACCCCCAGAGCGAGCGCCTGCAATTGCTCGAGCCGTTCCCGGCCTGGGACGGCCAGGATTTTCTCGAGCTGCCCATCCTGGTGAAGGCCAAGGGCAAGTGCACCACCGACCACATTTCGCCGGCCGGCCCGTGGCTGCGGTTCCGAGGGCACCTGGATCACATCAGCGACAACCTCTTCTCGGGCGCCATCAACGCTTACTCCGGCAGGGCCGGGGTGGGCGCGGGTGATGTGCCTCTCGCCCAGATCGCCCGCCAATACAAGGCCCAGGGCCTGCGCTGGGTGGCGGTGGGCGATGAGAACTACGGCGAGGGCAGCAGCCGCGAGCACGCCGCCATGTCGCCGCGCTTTCTGGGCGCCGCCGCGATTATCGTGCGCAGCTTCGCCCGCATTCATGAATCCAATCTGAAAAAGCAGGGCCTGCTGCCGCTCACCTTCGTCGATCCGTCCGTATACGACCGGATTCAGGAATCGGACCGCATTAGTCTCATCGGCCTGAAGAACCTGGCGCCAGGCCAGATTGTCGCCGCTATCCTGCATCACACCGACGGCAGCCGCGAAGAGTTCCAGTTGAGCCACACGCTAAATCGCGAGCAGATAGAATGGTTCAAAGCCGGTTCGGCCCTAAATTTGCTTAGAAGTGGATCGTAGAGCGTGGAACGTGGGCCCCTGGCTGGAGAATATGCTCCAGGTTCCACGGTCTGTGCGTAAGCAGACCGTGGGCTCTGTAGTTTGGGGCCCACGATCCACGCTCCACGTTCCACGATCTTTTGGAGAGGATTATTCATGGCGTCTTTCAACAACGTTCCTGTTCCGTCCGATGGCGCGGTCATCGGCTTCGCCAGCGGCCAGTTCCAGGTTCCCGACAACCCCATCCTCCCCTTCATCGAAGGCGACGGCACCGGGCGCGACATCTGGAAGGCTTCGCAGAAGGTGTTTGACGCGGCGGTGAAACTCGCCTACGGCGGCCGCCGGCGCGTGGTCTGGTACGAGATCTTCGCCGGCGAAAAGGCGCACGGCAGGTTCAATGACTGGCTGCCCCAGGGCACGCTTGACGCCATCCGTCACTTCCGCATCGCCATCAAGGGGCCGCTAACCACCCCGATCGGCGGCGGTTTCCGCAGCCTCAATGTCACCCTGCGCCAGCTTCTGAACCTCTACGCCTGCTGGCGGCCGGTACGCTACTATCCCGGCGTCCCCTCGCCGGTGAAGCATCCCGAGAAGCTCAACGTGGTGATCTTCCGGGAAAACACCGAGGACGTCTACGCCGGCATCGAGTGGCAGCAGGGCTCGGCGGACGCGAAGAAAGTCATCGATTTTCTGAACACCGAGATGGGCAAGAAGGTGCGCGAGGATTCCGGCATCGGCATCAAGCCCATCTCCATCACCGGCTCGAAGCGCCTGATCCGCCGGGCCATCCGCTACGCCATCGAGAACGGCCACAAGAGCGTAACCCTGGTGCACAAGGGCAACATCATGAAGTACACCGAGGGCGCGTTCCGCGACTGGGGCTACGAGCTGGCGCGCGAGGAGTTCTCGGATGTGTGCATCCCCGAAGGCGACCTGACCGGAGCGCCGCCCGCAGGAAAAATCGTCATCAAGGACCGCATCGCCGACTCCATGTTCCAGCAGGTACTGCTGCGGCCCGACGAGTACGAGGTGATCGCCACCCCCAACCTGAACGGCGACTACCTGTCGGACGCCTGCGCCGCGCAGGTGGGCGGCCTGGGCATGGCCCCCGGCGCCAACATCGGCGACGAGCACGGCGTCTTCGAGGCCACCCACGGCACCGCCCCCAAGTACGCCGACCAGGACGTGATCAACCCGTCCAGCCTCATCCTCTCCGGCGTGATGATGTTCCAGTTCCTGAGCTGGAAGGAGGTTTCGGCCCTCATCGAAAAGGCAATGACCGAAACCATCCGCCAGAAAAGGGTCACCTACGACCTGCACCGGCAAATGGAAGGGGCCACCAAGTTGAAGACCAGCGAGTTTGCCCAGGCGCTGGTGGAAAACATGAATTAAGGAGACTACTCATGCGCAAAAAAGTGACAGTAGTAGGTTCCGGCAACGTGGGCGCGAGCTGCGCCCTTCGCCTGGCCGACAAGGAACTCGGCGACGTCGTAATGGTCGACATCATCGAGGGCGTGCCCCAGGGCAAGGGCCTCGATATCCTGCAATCCGGCCCGGTGGAGGGCGTGGACGTGCGGGTCACCGGGGCCAACGACTACGAGCCGACTGCCAACTCGGATATCGTGGTCATCACCGCCGGTTTCCCCCGCAAGCCGGGGATGAGCCGGGACGACCTGCTGTGGGCCAACTACGACATAGTCAAGGCCACCGTGGAGCAGGTCGTCAAGTACTCGCCCAGCTCCATTCTGATCCTGGTCACCAACCCGCTCGACGCCATGTGCCAGGTGGCCTACAAGGTCAGCGGCTTCTCCAAGAACCGCGTGATCGGCATGGCGGGCGTGCTCGACACGGCGCGCTTCCGGACCTTCATCGCCCAGGCGCTGGAGGTGTCGGCGGAAAACGTGGTGGCCTTCGTGCTCGGCGGCCACGGCGACACCATGGTGCCGCTGGTGCGCTACACGAGCGTGGCCGGCATCCCGCTCACCGACCTGCTGGACAAAGCGGCCATTGACCAGGTCGTAGCCCGCACCCGCAACGGCGGCGCCGAGATCGTCAAGTACCTGAAGACCGGCAGCGCTTACTACGCGCCCTCCTCGGCCGTGGTCGAGATGGTCGAGTCGATCCTCAAGGACAAGAAAAAGATCCTGCCTTGCGCCGCCTACCTCGAGGGTGAGTACGGCATCCACGGCCTGTTCGTGGGCGTGCCCATCAAGCTCGGCGAGCGCGGCATCGAGAAGATCTACGAGATCCAGCTCGCCGAGGACGAGAAGGCGGCCCTGCTCAAGAGCGCCGCCGCCGTACAGGAGCTGGTCGACGTCATGAAGCCCAAGCTGGGGTAGTTGGGCCGCCCCCATGGGCCGCCATCGGCGTTAAAATAGCGTGCTTTCGGGCCGCTCTGGTGGCGCAGAGGGTCCTGTCTGCGGCGTCGAGATGGGTCTTGACGCCCAGGCCGGCGCCTCGACAGGGCTGTCGAGGCGGCACGCAAGAATGCGTGCGCCACAAGTTCGAACGCGTAGCGCCGCTCCTCACGGCCCACCGGTACCACGAAGAGAGAGACGGCATGGCTGACGCGGTGCGGTCCGACTGATTCGAGTAACCTCCAGGCTCGGGAAGCCAGGTAGCCCCTACCCCCTCCCCCGGAATCCGGAAGACGAGGTTGACTTGATGGTATCGAATCGAGGATATGGTCGTGGTAGTCGGTAAAGTCGATGCCATTGCCCTCATGGTCGCACGAGTACACTGCGGCGTGCCGATGCCAAGCGATTGCCAGCCGATGGGGTAGACTACCTCATAGAAATCGGCCTGTGCGTGATCGGTGGGGTTCTGTTTGACTTCGATCGCATTGATGATCACGGTCATGCCGTTGTCTAACTAGTACTTTCTCCCGTGAATTAAGCCCAATCTACCTTCGGATGCATCGTGTGCCACTGCGTTGCCTGCTCAAAGGCGAGGGCGACCCGCAGCGGAGCGCCCTCTTCGTAGAGCCGGCCGGTGAACACCAGCCCTTGCGGCAGGCCCTTGATAAAGCCGCAGGGGACGACCGCCTGCGGGTGGCCGGTGAGATTGGTCGCCGTGAGGCTCGACCCGGGGCGGCAGACAAATACGTCCCACTGGGACATGAGCTTTTCCATCTCCCGCATCAGCAGCGTGCGGGCGCGCTGGGCGCGGATGTACTCCACCGCCGGGATGACGCGTGAGGTGCGGAAGCTGTTGGGCCAGTCGCCCGGGGCCTGGCCGCGGAGCTGGTTCACGCCGCCGTCGCGGGTCAAATCGTCGAATGCCGCGGCCGCCTCGGCGGAGAGGATCGCGCGCAAGGCGTTGGCGTTAAACGCGGGCAGATCCATGGGCTCGAGTTTGGCGCCGGCCTTTCGCAGGTCGTCGAGGGCCTTTTCGTAAACGGCTTTCTCCTCTCCCTTCAGCGGCTCGAAATCCTTCTGGAGAAGCCCGATACGCAACCGGCCGAGGGGAATCCTGGGGTCCCAGTCGAACGGGACGTCGCCGACGGTGAGGTCGCGGCCGTCGGGACCGTAGATTTCCTTGAGCACCAGGGCGCAATCATCGACCGAGCGGCAGAGGGAGCCGACCTTGTCCATAGTCCAGCTAAGACCCATGGCCCCATGGCGGCTTATTCGTCCGTAGGTGGGACGCAGTCCGACCACGCCGCAGCGGACGCTGGGGCTGATGATCGATCCCAGGGTCTCGGTGCCGAGCGCGAACCCGACCAGTCCGGCTGAGGTGGCGGAGGCCGAGCCCGCTGAAGAGCCGCTGGAACTTTGCTCGGTGTTCCACGGGGTCTTGGTCATGCCGCCGAACCACAGGCCGCCCTGGGCGAGCGCGCCCATCGAAAGTTTGGCCACCAGCACCGCCCCGGCCTTTTCCAGGCGCTCGACGACTGTGGCGTCGTAGTCGATCATCTGGTTCTGGTAGGGTTCGGCACCCCAGGTAGTGCAAATGCCCTTAGTGGCGAACAGGTCCTTGGCGCCCCAGGGAATGCCGTGGAGAGGCCCGCGGTAGCGCCCAGCGCGGATCTCGCGATCGGCCTTTTCCGCCTGGGCCAGGGCCAGATCTTCGGTTAGAGTGATGACGCAGTTGAGCTTCGAGGAGTACTTCTTCAGCCGCGCCAGGTACATCTTGGTGAGATCGGTTGACGACACCAACCGTGCGCGCACCAGCGGGGCAAGTTCCGTGACCGGGTAGAAAGCAAGGTCCTCGATCGATTTCCACGTGGGCTTCTTCGGCGCGACCGCTCGCGTGGGCTGGAACCGCGGCGGGCCGCTGCGCACCGTTTTGCCCGGCAGCCGCGGGTTGAAATGAAACGCAGGCTCGGTATCCAGCGGGATGTGGATCTTCCGCAGCGCCTCGTATTGCCCGAGGGCGCGGTTCACCCCCGGCAGCATCATCGCCCGTTGCGCCTCGGTGAATTCGAGGCCGATGAGCTGGAGCGCCTGCTCGAGCATCTCCTGGGTCACCCGCTGGGGCGGCGGGGGCGCCTGCTCCTGAGCCAAGGCGCGGGGCCGCAAAGCAGACAGGGCGGCCAGCAATTGGAGCCATCTTCTTCGTGGCATCATGGGTTCTGATTATAATGGTTCCATGACCCGCCGACTTTCCCGATTCTCTGGGCTGGTTCTGTTTGTTTCGCTGCTTCACGCAGCGACATTGCCGACACCCGAGCAATTCGCCGGCTTCCGCATGGGGACCGACAAGAAGCTGGTGCGCTGGGACCGGATCGTCGAATACATGAAGCTGGCAGCGGCCGCCTCACCGCGGGTGCGGGTGGACGAGCCGGGCAAGACCACCAACGGGAACCCGTTCATCGTGGTGACCATTAGCGCGCCGGAAACGGTGGGCGATCTGGGTCCCTACCGGGAGATCCAGCGGAGACTGGCCTACCCGCGGGACCTCAGCCAGCGGGAGGCCGAGTCGCTGATCGACCGCAACAAGGCAGTACTGCTGATCACCTGCAACATTCACTCCACCGAGATCGGCTCGAGCCAGATGGTACTCGAGCTCGTACATCGCCTCGCCTCCGAAGACTCGCGCTTTGTCCGTCATGTCCTGGACAACGTGATCTTTCTGCTCGTGCCGTCGCTCAACCCCGACGGCCAGATCATCGTCACCGACTGGTACAACCAGAACCTGGGAACCCAGTGGGAGCACAGCTCTCTGCCCGAGCTGTATCACAAGTATACAGGGCACGACGACAACCGCGACGCCTTCATGAATACGCAGGTCGAGAGCAGGTTGATCAACAAGCTCACCTACAAGGACTGGTTCCCGCACGTGTACCTGGACGAGCACCAGATGGGGAACAACGGGGCGCGGATCTTCGTGCCGCCGTTCAAGAACCCGATCAACATGAACGTGGACCCGACGATTTGGGAGCTGAACGGGATGCTGGGCTACGCGATGGGGGCGGCGCTCAACGACCACGGCTACACCGGCGTGATCTCCGACGCCATGTACACGAGCTGGTGGCAGGGCGGCTTCTTGATGCAGGCCTGGTGGCATAACATGGTGGGGCTGCTGACCGAGGTGGCAAGCGTGAGCATAGCCTCGCCGGTCGAGCAGGAGAGGGCGCGGCCGGGCGAAGCTCCGCGCGGCCCGGAGCCGAGCCCGGAACAGATGCGCGAGCAGCTCCGCAACCGCGATCCACGGCGACCGCTGCCGCCGCCGCGCGACGTCACGCCGCGCAACAGCTACCCGCGCCCTTGGATGGGCGGCAAGTGGACGCTGCGCGACATCGTCGACTACGAGCTGGCGGCGACCTACGGGCTGCTCGAAGCGGTGGCCGGCAACCGGCAACTGCTGATCCGGAATTTCTACCGGCTGAACCGCAAGCAGATCGAGCTGGGAAGTAAGGATGCGCCTTACGCGTGGGTAGTGCCGCGCGGCCAGCATGACCCGGCGGCGGCGGCCAAGATGCTCCAGCTCATGGAAGAGCAGGGCGTGGAGATCCACCAGGCGGCGGAGGCGTTCGAGGCGGGCGGCAGGAAGTATCCGGCGGGCAGCCACGTGATCCTGATGGCCCAGCCGTTCCGGCCCTTTGCCAAGGACCTGCTCGAGAAGCAGGAGTATCCGCCGCAGCGGGTAGCGCCGGGCGGGCCGATCGAGCGGCCGTACGACGTGACCGGATGGACGCTTCCCTACCAGATGGGCGTGGAGGCGGTGGAGATCGCCAAGCGATTCGACGCGAAGCTGGAGCTGGTGAAAACAATCTCGGTTCCGCCCGGGCGATTCGAGAACGCCGGGAAGAATGCGGCAGTCTACGAAATCTCGAACGCTTCGAACAACGCGTCCATCGTCATCAACCGGCTCATGAAATCGGGCCACGAGGTGGCATGGAACAGCCGGGGATTCTACGTGCGGCCGAAGGCGGGCCTCGCGCCGCAGATGGAGGAATTCGCGCGGCAGTTGGGGGTGGACGCAAAGGCGCTGGCCGCCGAACCCGGCGACAGGCCGCGCCGGCTGCGTCCGGCGCGCGTCGCGCTTTACAAGCCGTGGACGCCGGCCATGGATGAGGGTTGGACGCGCTGGCTGCTCGAGCGTCACGAGTTCCCTTACACCAGCATTCGCGCCGCCGACATCAAGGCGGGCAAGCTCGGCGAGCGGTTCGACGCGGTGGTGATCGCGGACCAGTCCAAGGAGCTGCTGCTGAAGGGCGTGGACAATGCCTGGACACGGCCGGAGCATCGCGGCGGGCTGGGCGCCGAGGGTGTGGCAGCGCTGAAGGAGTTCGTGCGCAACGGCGGCACGCTGGTCACGCTGGGCGGCTCGTCGCTGGTGCCGATCGAGGAGTTCCCGCTGCCGCTGAAGAACGCGCTGAAGGGCCTGCGGCCGGACCAGTTCTCCTGCCCCGGGTCGATCCTGCGGATCTTCGTGGACACCACGACGCCGG
>JACQDI010000763.1 GCA_016201195.1 Acidobacteriota bacterium
CCCACTTGGTGGGAGATGTTGTCGTGCATTTCGAGCCGGCCAAGCAAGGTCGATTGCGGCGAGTTGTCGTCGATGCCGAAAGTGATGTTGGACTGGCGCACGGACGTGGCCGGAAAGCCCAGCGCCAGCGCCTCCGGCGTGGGCTTGTAGTAGTTGCTGTATTTGTTGAACTGAATCCGGTAATCGTTGACAAGATGCGGATTGGCCACCACGTTCCAGTTGAACAGGTACTGGTCGGCGGAATTCTGGTTGATGCGCTGGTTCTCGGACAGGCTCCCTCCCGCGCTGCCCTGATTCCCGTCGCGCGAGTAGCGAAAGTTCATGCGGTGGCGCTGGCCGAGGCTCCAATCGAGCTTGTGGGTCTGGAGCATCACGTCGAACGGCTCTTTCTTGATGACGTTGAACGAGGTCAGCTCGACGTTGTTGGCGATGAGCGGGGCGACGCCGCGCTGCCGCGTGCGATCGATGGAAGTCAGCCAGAACAGCCGATCCTTCACCACCGGCCCGCTCGCCAGGTAGCCGTATTGCTCCCGGTCGAACTTCGGATTCGGGTTGAGAGGATTTCGCTCCAGGGCCGGATTGGCGGCAAACGAGCTGTCCCGCACGAAGGCAAAAGCGGTGCCGTGGTAGCGATTCGTTCCACTGCGAGTGACGATATTAATGGCCCCGGCCGAGGTGATGCCGGTGGAGGGATCGAAGTTGCCCGTCGAAACCTGAAATTCCTGGACGACCTCTTGCGAGAAATTCTGGAGCGACCCGCCGGTCACGTAATCGTTGACGCCCCCTCCATCTACGGTGATGCGAGTGGCGGCTGAGGTCTCTCCGGCAATCGACACACCCACAAAATTGTTCTTGCCGCTAGGCACCCCCGAGCCGACGAGCACCCCGGGTTGCAGCCGCGCCAGCTCCAGAGCGTTGCGGCCGTTGAGCGGCAGGTGCTCGATCTGCTGCCGAGAGATGATGCCCTCCACCTTGTGCTCGCTCGTGTTCACCTGCGTGAACTCCCCGGAGACCGTCACCATCTGTTTTTCCCCGCCGATCTCGAGGCTGAAGTTGACTGTCAGCTCGCGGCCCACGAACAGCTCCACGGGCTTCGTCGTGGTGCGAAAGCCCGGCGCGGAGACCCGCACATCGTAGAGACCCGGCGGCAGCGCCGACACTACGAACTCACCGACGGAGTTGGTCGCCGTCAGTCGTGCCAGGCCCAACTGTTTGTTTTCGACCTCCACGGTAGCTTTGGGAATGGCGCCGCCGGAAGCATCGGCCACCAGGCCCCGAATGGCGCTCGTCGGCGCTTGCGCAACAACCAAACCGGAAAGAAACAGGAACCCCCACCATAACGGGCGAGTCAGCATACTCCCTCCCCTGGATGCCCTGGTATTGGAAAGCTGGAGGTAGTTTGCTTCGCCCTTAGCAGCAAGTCAAGAGAGAATTTGATCCTCCCAATGTGGACCTACAATATCGTATTCGAGCAGCCTGTTCAATGAAAACCGAGGCCGGCGATATGCGCCAGAGAGCTCGGTCCGGGAGCTAGGTCGAGGCTCGCTTCGCCGTGATGTCGAAGCTCTGCCCGTTGAAGTCCACCTTGAACCTAATCTCGTTGCCGCTGATTTTGCCCTTGTAGTTGAACGTGCCGAAGGGCCGATCGGCTGAGAACGAGATGTCGTCTCCACTCACCTTGCCGTCCTTGATGGGAGTTTCGTCCTGCGTGCCTGCCACCGTGCCGGTCAGCTTCTCACCCTCCATCTTGAAGGTGAACGTGTTGACGCGCGGCGTCCCATCGGGAGTAGTGAACTCCGCCTTCCACTTGCCGCTGACATCGGCCGCCGCTGCCGCGAGCGACAGCAGGAATGCGGCCGCCGCAACCCACAGCCATATCCGCTTTTTCATCGCGATGATCTCCTTTCTGTGTAACGATACCACCCGTAGCAGCTCTTGTGCGGCCACCAACATCGTCGCGGGCTGGTTACCAACCTGGCGCCTTGCTGCCTGCCTACATCCCGCGCGGTTTCGCTCAGAGGGACGCATCCCGACGCCTCAGCACGCCGGCCCCTACACCAGCCGCCGCCAGAAGGACCAGACCCGGCGTCCATTCCCGCAAGATCACCTTGCCCACCCCAAACAGCGCCCCATAGATCAGCACGCACCCGGCCGCCCAATTGAGAAAGTTGCGGCCCAGGCG
>JACQDI010000735.1 GCA_016201195.1 Acidobacteriota bacterium
CAACCCCGGCTCGATCTCGTCCAGCAGGTGCTCTACGTCGGCGGCGGTAAACGGCTTGGCCAGCACCGCCTTGTTGGGCTCGGAAAACATCTCCCGCAGGTCACCGCTGAAGTTCTCTCCGGTGAGGAACACAAAGCTTCGGATGCGGTGACGGATCCGGCGGTACAGCTCTATCGCGCTCACTCCCCGCAGCCGCACATCGCACAGCACCAGGTCGAAGCGTGCGCGCTCGGTCAGATCCAGCGCCTCTTCCGCGCTCGACACCGTGATCACCCGATACTTGCGGTCGCTGAGCAGGTTGAGCAGGGAATCCTGCACTTTGCGGTCTTCGTCGATCACCAGCGCGGTGAAGCCGGAGGGTCGCCGCGCCTCGGTCTCGGACTGGGCCGCGGCCCGGGCCGGGATCCGCGCGGCCAGTTCGACTAGCGGGTATTCGATCTCGAAGGTAGTGGCCTGCCCCGACCGGTTGCTCACCCGGATGGTTCCGCCCAGGCCCTCGATCAGGCTCTGGCACAGCGTCAGCCCCAGCCCGGCCGTCTCGCCCGCCCGGCGGTTGTCGAAAAAGAGGGCATAGTTCGGGTTCTGCCGGTCCCGGCTCAGACCCGTTCCGGTGTCGCTGATGGAGATGAGCACCCGTTTGGCCACAATCGCCGTGCCGACGGTGATCAACCTTTCCTTGGACTCCTCCATCGCCTGCTCCGCGTTGATCAGCAGGTTCAGGAATACCTGCTCCAGTTGCGAGGGATCGCCGACCACCATCGGCGGGGTGCTCGACAGTTGCAAGTGCACGCGGATGCCCTTGGCCTGCCACGGGTCCTCCCGGATGGCCATCGCCGCGCGCAGCACGCCGTGAAGGTCCACTGCCGCCGGGACCGGTTTCTGCGGCCGCGCAAAGGAGATGAGCCGCTGCAGGATGCTGCTGGCGTGTTTCGCCTCGGCGTGAATGGCCCGCAGATCGTCGGCCAGCGGCTCCGAGCCGTACCGCACCAGGGCCAGTTCTGAGAGCCCCGACAACGAAGACAGCGGGCTCTTCAGCTCGTGGGCCACGCCCGTAATCAGCTCTCCGACTGCCGCCATCTTCTCGGTGCGATACAACTGCTCGCGCATGGAGCGCTGCTCGCACAGCTTCATGGCCAGGGCGCCCAGGTTGGCGATGTGCTGCGCCGAAGCCTTCTGCTCCTCGGTGAAGCCGCGCTTGCGCCGCCGGTCGTCGATCTGCAAGACTCCGAAAACCTCTCCCTCCGACATCATGGGCACGAACAGCAGCGAGCGCTGGCGGAGTCGCCGCACCATCACCTGGTCCACGAAGGGACAACTTTCGGCGTCCGGCACTTCGAGCGGCACCTTGTTCTGGCAGCAGGTCACCGGTCCGGACACCACGTCCATCGGCAGCGTGGACGCCGGGAACTTGTCGGTTCCGGCCAGCACGTCGAGCTGGCGGCTGATGCGGTTGTGCAGCAGCAGATAGCAATGCGTGGCATCCAGCATCGGCGGCACGGCTCGCACCATCCGACGATAGATCTCCGCCGGATCGCTGGCCGAGATCATGTTCTCCACCACCGAGTAGAAACTCCCCAATTGGCGCTGCTGCGCCGCGCTCTGGCGCCGGAAGACCCAGGTCGAAAGAGCCAGCGCGACGCCGCCCGCCAGCAGGGCCGCCAGCAACAACAGGAGGGGGTCGAGGCTCATGAGGTACCTCTAGTTCTAGTACTAGACTTATGTGGTACTAAAACTACCACTTTATCCTAGCTTAAAGCGGACCCTCAAATCAACCCTTGACATGATCACTTATTTCTATTATTCTAGAGATATGGAAACGAGAGCGGCTCTGGACCATATCGCGGGGCAATTTGCGGCGCTGGCCAGCCCTCCGCGTATCCAAATCGTCCGGCTGCTGCTCGCTGCCTACCAGCTCGGCGGCCTGACCGTGGGGCAAATTCAGGCGGAGTTGGACATGCCGGGTTCGACGCTGAATCATCACCTGGGAAAGCTGGAGCGGGCGGGCTTGGTCGAATCCCGCAGGCAAGGGCGGTCGATCTTGTGCTCGGCCCACGCCGAGGGCTTGCGGGAGATGCTGAACTTTTTGTTCCAGGAGTGCTGCACGCGCTCCGAAATCGTATCGACGGCGGAGCTCGCCGCGGGGAGAAAAATATCATGAAGACAGAAGCGGAAATCAAGGAGGCCGTGAAACAGCGTTATGCCGAGGTGGCGACCGGCCAGAGTTGTTGCACCTCCGACCTGACCCAACTGCGGCAAGACTGCGGTTGCGGCGGTGGATACACGGAGGAAGAGATGGCCTCGCTGCCGGAGGGCGCGGCCCTGGGGCTGGGATGCGGCAATCCCACGAAGATTCTGCCGCTCGAGCCGGGCATGACGGTGCTCGATTTGGGCTGCGGGGCCGGCGTGGACGTGTTCCTGGCGGCCGGCAGGGTCGGCCCCTCCGGGCGCGTGATCGGCGTGGACATGACCGAGTCGATGCTGGAAAAAGCGCGCGCCAACGCCGCTGCCGGCGGCTACACCAATGTTGATTTCCGCCTCGGTGAGATCGAGAATCTTCCGGTGGAGTCCGGGACCATCGACGTGATCATCTCCAACTGCGTGATCAACCTGGTGCCGGACAAGGACCGCGCCTTTGCCGAAGCGTATAGAGTGCTCAAACCCGGAGGCCGCATCCAGATCTCCGACATGGTGACCAGGGGACAGATGCCCGAAGCGGTCCAACGCAACATGGAAGCCTGGACCGGCTGCATCTCGGGCGCGCTCGACCGCGAGGTGTACCTGGAGAAGGTGCGCCGCGCCGGCTTCTCGCAGGTGGAGGTGGTCGACGAGTTCGCCTATGACGCATACAAGACGGAGCAGTTCGCGGCTTTGTCGATCGGTGTCGTAGCAACGAAATAGGTTGGCGGTTGTGGCTTGCGGCGTGTGGAGCGGATGGCACGGGCCACAAGCTGCCGGCCACTCTCAAAACAGCTTCGGAGTGGAGGTCTTGTCCCGCTTGCGCAGGTACATCTCGTGGTCGGCTGCCTCGAGGGCCTCACGCAGGGGGCGGTCGCGCAACTCGATGGCGCCCCAGCTCAGGCGGACGGGGAACACCCCCTTGCCGCGGATGCGGAAGCGCAGCAAGCGCTCTCCCAGGCTGTGCATGCGCTCCTCGGCCGTTTCTTTGGACTGATTGCGGAACAGCACGACAAATTCGTCGCCGCCCCAGCGCCAGGCGAGGTCGTCCTTGCGGATGGAGCTCTTGATGAGATTCCCGACGTTGGCCAGCACCTCGTCGCCGGCCAAGTGGCCCAGGGCGTCGTTGACATCCTTGAAATTGTCGAGGTCGGCCACGGCCACCACGCCCGAGATGGCCTCCCCCGCCTCACAGGTTTCCTCGAGCGCAGCGCGATTGAGCAGGCCGGTGAGCGGATCCAGGCGAGCATTCAAGGCGAGTTCCAGACGGCTCTGGGCCAGTTCAGTGTTCTGGGACTCCATCCACATCATCATGGCCGAGAAGGCAAGCAGCGTTTCCAGGATCAGGTCGCAGAAGTCGTGATACGCCAAGTGGGAGGGACCGGGACTGGGCCGCGTGGTGCGAACTGCGCCGTAGGACAAGGAATACAGGCCGTACAGAATGGAACTGGCGAAAAGGGACGCCGAAAACAGCTTGCGCCCGCTGCCCTTTCCCGATCTCGCCCGCCGGCGAAACGCCATGAAATTCCATCCGTAAGCGGCCATCAACAGGAGACAGTTCAGGGCGTAAAAGCTGTTGAAGTCGGCGAGCAGGCGGGAGGCGTAGCCCGCCACCGCCACCAGCGGCAACAACGCCGCCCACCTCGAGATCTGGATCTCAAACTTGCCGGTGGCGGAGGCGGCGGCAAAGGCGATCGAAAAGGTGAACGCCAGCGACAGCAGGCTGTAAGGAACCAGCCACAGGGGGCGGCCGATCGCCACGGCCGCCAGATGGAACAGCAAGCCGGCGCTGAGCAATCCCCAGGCTAGAGCCCAGTAGCCGAAGTAGACCGTGCGCGACTCGCGGTATATGAACAGGAACACGGCCGCAAACAGCGCCGTGCCGGCGATGTGAACCACCAAGGACAAGAGATCGGATCGCGCCAGAATTTCCATATCAGAAATCGGCTGTGGGTCGTGGGCTGTGGGCCCTGAACTGCGGCCCCCCGCGCGGGCTGCGGGCCTCCAATCTACAAGTCACACTCCACAGCTTGACAAAAACCGGGTTGCGCGTGGTGGCTGTGGGCTTGGGCCCGCAACGCACCAGCCAATCCCGTATCGTCAGTTCACGGCCCAAGCTACGGCCCACCACCGACACCCTACAGCCTACAGCCCGGTACTCGTCTAGTCGCCGTTGATCATATGCCGACGGATAGCGGTGGCCCGGCCGGTGGTTTCGTCCAGGTCCAAAATCGCCGCCGCCAGCCGGACGTCGGTCCTGGCCGGCTCGAGCCGGACCGGCATGCCGGTCAAGAACCGCCCGATGGCCGCCTCCTTTTCCGCGCCGATAACGGAGTCATAGGACCCAGTCATTCCCACGTCGGTGTGATAGGCTGTGCCGCCCGGCAGGATGCGCTCGTCGGCGGTGGGCACGTGGGTGTGGGTGCCGAGGACCGCGCTCACCCTTCCGTCGACATACCAGCCGAACGCGATCTTCTCGCTGGTGACCTCGGCGTGAAAATCGACGACCCGCACGCGCACCGAGGCGGCCAGCGAGGCCAGGATGGCGTCGGCCCGGCGGAACGGGCAATCCGTATTGGGCAAATGGGTGCGGCCTTGCAAGTTGATCACTGCGTACTCGACGCCGGCGGTGGTGGAGCCGACAAACACGCCGCTGCCGGGTGAGCCGCCCGGGTAGTTGTCGGGACGCAGCAGCCGGGGCTGGCGGCCGATGTATTCCAGGATCTCCTTCTTGTCCCAGATGTGGTTGCCGGAGGTAAGCACGTGGATTCCCACGCCGAGCAGTTCCTCAGCCAAGCGAGGCGTAATGCCGAATCCGGCGGCGGCGTTCTCGCAGTTGGCGATGACCAGGTCGATCTGCTGGGTGCGGACGATATCGCCGACGTGGTCGGCGACAATGCGCCGGCCGGCCGAGCCGTAAATGTCGCCGATGAACAGGATTCTCACAATAAGTTTCGCAGGGGGGAGACTGGGGCCTGCCCTTCAGTCGCCGGTCCCGGCCACCGGAGCGGCCGGCTCCAGGGCCTCCTCCAGCAGCGCGGCGTACTGCCGGCTCTTGGTCTCCACCCGGCCCCGAAGGCTTTCGTAATCCTGGCGCAGACACAGCAGTTCGTCGGCAATGTGCAGGGCCGCCAGCACGGCGATCCGGACCGTGTCCACGGTCTGGGTCTTGGCGGCGATGGTGGACATTCGCTGGTCTACGAAGCGGGCGACCGTTTCCAGGTGGGCGCGGTCGGTCCCGCTCCTCAAGTAATAGACCTGATCGTAGATGGATACGCGGACGCCTTCTTGCTCCATAATACCCCGCCCGAATCTAACCTCTTATTCTACTCCTGATTGAGCGAGTCGATCTGGCTGAGCAGGCGCTCCAGGCGTTCGCTGATCTGGCGGCGCTCGGCCCGCAGGGCTTCGAGTTGCCGCTCGCTCTGGGCCAGGCGCTCCCGCAGCAGCGCCGCTTCCTGTTCCGCCTGGGTCTTCTCGCGCCGGGCGGCGCGCAGTTGCTCGACGGTGGCCACGATCCGTTCTTCGAGGCGGCCTAGACTCTCCAGTTCTGTATCAGCCATATGCTTACCTCTGTTCGGCGCCCAGCCCGCTGCGCAAGCGTTCCACGATCTGGCGGGCGTACCCGTTGACCTCCTCATCGGTGAGGCTCAAATCTTCCCGCTGCCACACCGCGCGGAGCAGCAGACTGAACTTGCCCGGGGGCAGCGGGTCGCCGCGGCGGATCTCCACTGGCTCGAGCCGGACCAAGTATTCGCGCTCGCCCACCGCCTCCACGACCTGCTCCCAGCGCGTGCCCTCCGGCAGCAGCAGCGAGAAGTCGCGATCCACCGCCGGCACGCGCGGCAGCGGCTGGTAATGCGGCTCGCGCGGGGGCCACTTGTAGAGGCGATCGAGCCAGATCTCGGCCACAAAGACCGGCTGGCGCAGCTTGCGTTCCGCGGCGAGGGGCGTGTTGATCTCGCCGAACCGGGCCACCGTCTGTCCGTCGGCGACGGCGCGGGCCGAGCGGCCCGGATGGTAGTAGCCGGCGTTGGTCTCCCGGTCGTAGTAGATTCTCTTCCAATCGAACAGATCCAGAAGCCGGGTGACGTCAGCCTTGACGGAGTAGAAATCCCGCTGCTTACCGGTGGCTCCCAGGGCCATCACTGGCGGTTCGGCAAATCCCTTGCCCTCGGCCCGGTAGAGACGGCCAATCTCGAACAGCCGGACATCGTACTGGCCGCGATGCAGGTTCCACTCGAGGGCGCGCAGGATGCCGGGGACCGCCGAGTTGCGCATGAGGCTCTGGACCTCGCTCAGCGGATTGCGGACCTCGACCGGCGGGAAGCAGCCGAACTGTCGTGCCTCGGACGGAGAGAGGAACGCGTAGGTGATGGCCTCGTCATAGCCGAGGGCGCGGGCGGTGTCGCGCAGGCTTTGCTCTTGGCGGGAGTTTTCCGCCGGCTCGGAATGGCCCGCCCAGTCCGGCAGTCGCGGGGGGAACCGGTCGTAGCCGTAGATGCGGGCGATCTCCTCGACCAAGTCGATCTCGCGCTCGACGTCGAGGCGGGCCGTGGGCGGGGTGACCTGCCATCCCTGGTCAGCGCGCGCACAGGCGAATCCAAGGGAGGCAAGGATCCGCTCGACTTCGGCGGCGGGGATCTCCACGCCCAGGTGCCGGACCACGGCGGCAGCACGCAGGAGGATCGCACTGGGGGGACGCTTGCTGGGGTAGGCGTCGATCAGCCCGGCGAGCACGGTGGCCGAAGCCAACTCGGTGAGCAGGCCGGCGATGCGGTTGGCGGCCCAGGCGGTCGCCTCGATGTCGGCTCCCCGCTCGAAGCGGTGCGAGGCTTCCGTATGCAGGCCGACCTGGCGGGCCGTGCGGCGGATGGAGGCCGCGTCGAACCAAGCGCTCTCGATGAGCACGTTGCGGGTCTTCGACCAGATTTCCGTTTCGAGGCCGCCCATCACGCCGGCCAGGGCCACGGCGCGCGAGGCGTCGGCGATGACCAGGTTCTCGGGGGCGAGGGTGCGCTCGATGCCGTCCAAGGTGGTCAGCTTTTCTCCCGGCGTGGCGCGGCGCACGATGATTTTCGCGCCGCCCAGCGTATCCAGGTCGAAGGCGTAGGTAATGGCCTCGTCGTAGCCGAGGGCGCGGGCCGTGTCCCGCAGGCGGCTCTGCTCGCGGGAATGCGCGGCCGGTTGGGAGTGCCCGGACCATTCCGGGAGATGCGCCGGGAAGCGGTCGTAGCCGTAGATGCGGGCGACCTCTTCGACCAGGTCGATTTCACGCTCGACGTCGAGACGGCCGGAAGGAGGCGTGACCTCGAAGCCCTGCCCGGCGGGCTCGACCAGGAAGCCGAGGGCCCTTAGAATGCGTTCGGTTTCGGAAGCCGGGATATCAATGCCCAGGTGGCGGCGCAGGGAGGCCGCACGCAACGGGATGGGCTGTCGGGCGCGCGAGGCGGGGTAGGCGTCGATCAGCCCGGCGAGCACGGTGGCCGAAGCCAACTCGGTGAGCAGGCCGGCGATGCGGTCGACCGACCAGGTGGTGCCCTCGATGTCCGCGCCGCGCTCGAAGCGGTGGGAAGCTTCCGTGTGCAGGCCGAAGTGGCGCGCAGTACGGCGGATGGAGGCCGCGTCGAACCAAGCGCTCTCGATGAGCACGTTGCGGGTCTTCGACCAGATTTCCGTTTCGAGGCCGCCCATCACGCCGGCCAGGGCCACAGCGCGCGAGGCGTCGGCGATGACCAGGTTTTCGGGGGCGAGGGTGCGCTCGATGCCGTCCAGGGTGGTCAGCTTTTCTCCAGGCGTGGCGCGGCGCACGATGATTTTCGCGCCGCCCAGCGCATCCAGGTCGAAGGCGTGGGTTGGCTGGCCCACCTCGAGCAGCACATAGTTGGTGATGTCGGCGATGTTGTTGATCGACCGGAGGCGGCACCGCTCGAGGCGCCGCCGCATCCAGTCCGGTGAGGGCCGCACGTCCACGTCGATCGCCACGCGGCCGACGTAACGAGCACAAAGGTCGGGGTC
>JACQDI010000736.1 GCA_016201195.1 Acidobacteriota bacterium
GCCGGGCCCACCGACAGCGCCAGCCGCTCGGTCCGCTCGAGCGCCAGGTTTTTGGGAACCACCTCGCCCACCACCATGTGCAGAAACGTGATGATCAGGAACGCGACCGCAAACGCGGCCAAGTGCAGAAACCGATCCGAGCCCTCCAGCCGGATGGGGAGCAGCCACACGATCAACCGGTAAACCGTGTCTTCCCCCGCCCATCCAAGGCAGAGACTGGCCAAGGTGAGCCCCAATTGGCTTGCGGAGAGCAGCCGGTCCGGATTCTCCAGCAGTCCCAGCACCGCCCGCGCCCGGCTGTCTCCTTCCTCGGCGAGCTGCCGCATCCGGGTGGCCCGCACCGACACGAGTGCCACCTCGGCGGCGGCGAAAAACCCGTTAATCCCCAACAGGACCGGCAGCAATAGAAGACGAAAGATAACCGGGAAGTCTTCCATTGCGAACATCGTAACAGATCGTGGAACGTGAATCGTAGATCGTGGGCCCGCGTCCACAGGCCCACGTTCCACGATCTACGTTCCACGTTCGTTCCAGGGAACCTTTCCACCCCGGCTTCCGTATAGAGAGATTAAACGTCTAACAGGAAGGCGCCTGTGAACAGGAAACACAAAACCCGGTGGTGGGTGTACATGTTGGTTTTGGGATGCCTCGGCGGAGGCATATTGCTCTTCGCCGCTCTCTCCAAAACTCAAACTCGGTTGGACCCCTCGAAACTGGCGAAAGTGGAACGCATCGACCTGGCTCGCAGCGTGGTGGCTACCGGAAAGATCGAACCCATTGCCCGGGTCGAAATCAAGTCCAAGGCGAGCGGGATTATCCAGACCTTGCACGTGAACGCCGGCGACCGTGTAAAGGAAGGCGACGTGCTGGCGGAACTCGATCGCGACCAGCTCCAGGCGCGGGTGCGCCAGCTCGAAGCCACGCTCGCCGCAACCGAGGCGAACGTGGTGGCCAGTCGCGCCGCTTACGAGAAGACCATCAGCGACGCCAAGGGCATCGACATCCCGTTTCTCCAGCGGCAACTGGAGCGCAGCCGCGGGCTGCTGCGCGAAGGTTTGATCCCGGCCCAGGCCCTGGATGAGGCGGAGAAGGCGTACGAGATGGCGGTGAACAAGCAGGAGCAGGCCAGGGCCACTGTGGACAACGCCAAGGCCCAGATCGGGCAGGCGGAAGCTCGTGTCAAAGAGGCCCGCGCTTCCCTCGAGCAGGCCCGCGAGGACTTGCAGTACGCGACCATCCGCTCGCCGATCAACGGGGTCGTACTTTTTCGAAACGTGGAGGTCGGCAACGCCGTCTCCTCTATATTCGTGATGGGCTCGGCAGCGACGCTGGTGATGACTCTGGGCGATATGAGTGAGCTGTACCTGAAAGGCAAGGTCGACGAGAGCGACATCGGCAAGATTTACGTGGGCCAGCCCGCCCGCATCACGGTCGAGTCGTTCAAGGACCGCAAGTACCTGGGCAAGGTGACGCGCATCTCGCCGATGGGAGAGGAAAAGGATAACGTGACCACGTTCGAGGTTCGCGTCTCCATCGCTGAGCCACGCGACCTGAAGGCGCTGATGACGGCCAACGCCGAGATCATCCTGGAAGAGCGAAAGAACGTGTTGGCAATTCCCGAGGCAGCCGTGCTCTACGCGCGCGACCGGAGCACCTCGGTGGAGACGCCAGACCCGTCGCAGAAGAGCGGCAAGCGTAAGCTCGACATCAAGACCGGCATCAGCAACGGCGCCCGAACGCAGGTTTTGGACGGATTACGAGAAGGACAGGAGGTCGTGTTACAGTGACAGCCACCGTGTTCAGCCAGGATTGGATCGTACTCCCCGAGGTGCGCGTCGTGGACCTGTGGGGTAAGCCTCAGGCTTCCGGGGCCGCCGAGGCGTTGCAGCGCGCTCTCGAGGGCGGCCTGCCCGCCGACCCCGACCCCCGCCGCCCCAACTTCTACGAGGCTTCTTTCGACGGCTATCGCTATTACTTCAACGTCCTCCCCGGCCGCCCGGCCAAGGTGTTCCTGCTCGCCCGCTGGCCTGTGCGCTAGCGGGGCACGCCTAAGGCGCTCACGCCAAGACGCAAAGCTCGCAAAGGCCGCTAAGATTCCAGGCCTATTCTCGGCCACCGTCTCCTGTACGTTACAATTGCCTGAGTGCTCAAGCGAATTCTGAGATTGCTTCTGGCGGGGGTGGGACTCACCTTGGCCGCCGGGCTGATCTTCTTCTACTGGGCCGCCATCCGGCCACTGGCGGTGACCTCGGGGACGGTCCCAGGCCCGCCCGCCACTGCCGGGCGCGATCGTCTGGGTGTCCCCCACATCGAGGCGCGGACCATTGAAGACGCCCTATGGGTGCAAGGCTGGGTCACGGCACAGGATCGGCTGTGGCAGATGGACCTGCTGCGCCGGCTCGCGGCGGGCGAGCTCTCGGAGGTCCTCGGCCCCGCCATGATCGCCGTGGACCGCGACATGCGGACACTCGGCATGCACCGTGCGGCCAAGGCTGCGGCCGGGCGTTTCGGCTCCTCGGACCGCGCTTACCTCGAGGCCTACATCCGCGGTGTAAATGCCTTTCTCGACGCGCACCGCGGCAACCTGCCCGTGGAGTTTCACCTGCTGCGCTACCAGCCCCGCGCGTGGGAACTTTCTGACTCCGTGCTGGTGGCCATGAACATGTTCCGCACGCTGAGCACCACGTGGAAGGACGAACTGATGAAGCGGTCGCTGCTGGAGCGCGCAAGCGCCCAGCAGGTGCAGGCCCTGCTCCCGGTGCGCTCCGGCCACGAGATGCAGCCGGGATCGAATGCCTGGGTCGTCTCCGGCGCTCACACAGCGTCCGGCAAGCCGCTCTTTGCCAACGACCCGCACCTCGAATATTCGATCCCCTCCATCTGGTACACGGTCCACCTGAAGGCGCCCGGCCTTAACGTGATCGGCGCCAGCGTTCCCGGTCTGCCGGCCGTAATCGTAGGCCACAACGACCACATCGCCTGGGGCCCCACCAACCTTCACTTCGACGTGCAGGATCTGTATCTCCACCCCGCCCCGGAGCGCACCGAGCAGGAGATCATCCACGTGAAGGGCGCAAGGGAAGTAGTGGCGCCGGTCGGCCTCACTCGCCATGGCCCCATCGTCGCCGAGGTGGGCGATCAAAAGGCCTCGCTGCGCTGGACCGCCGCTGATCCGTCGGTTTGGGAGTATCCGTTTGTGGAGCTCGATCGCGCCCGCGACTGGCAGGAGTTCAGGGCCGCCCTCTCCCGCTATGGCGGCCCGGCGCAGAACTGGGTCTACGCCGACGTGGCCGGCAACATCGGCTACCAGGCGGCGGGCAAGCTACCCATTCGCAAGGGATATGACGGCAGCGTGCCCGTCCCTGGCGACGGGCGCTTCGAGTGGCAGGGCTACATCCCCTTCGAGCAGTTGCCCCGGATCTACAATCCGCCTTCGGGTATCATCGTCACCGCCAACCAGAACCCGTTTCCGCCCGACTATCCTTACACGGTCAGCGGAAACTTCGCCTCCCACTACCGCAGCAACCGCATCCGGGAGCTGCTGGAAAAGGGCAGCCGTTTCGAGCCGCAGGACTTCCTGCGCATCCAGACCGACCTGTACTCGCCTTTCGGGCACTCCTTCGCCGCCGCGCTGCTCGAAGCGATCGACCGTCGCAAGCCGACGAACCCCGATCTCATCGCTGCCGCTCCGTTACTGCGCAACTGGGACGGCCAGTTCCGCGCAGAACACATGGCCCCGGTGCTGGTGAGCCTCACCTACGGCCGCTTTTTGCGCCACCTGGTGGAGGGCGTAGCCGGGGAAAAGGCGGCGCTCTACACCTCGCAGATGAGCACAGCGTTTGTCGAACAGGTGCTCGCCACGCGTCCCGCCGGGTGGACCAGCGATTATGATGAGCTGCTCCTGAAGTGTCTCAGCCAGGCCATGCGGGAGTGGAGCCAGACGCCCGACATCCGCACCTGGGGCCAATACCTGGAGACCACACTGGCCCATCCAGTTGGCCACCGCATCCCCATCCTGCGGCGCTGGTTTGACATCGGCCCGTTCCCGCAATCGGGCACTACCACGACCATCAAGCAGACCACCAAGCGGCTCGCCCCCTCCATGCGCCTGATCGTCGACTTGGCCGACCTTGACCAATCGCTCCACAACATCACCACCGGCGAATCCGGCCAGCCGTTTTCGCCTCATTACAAGGACCAGTGGCCGGCCTACTACGAAGGGCGCAGCTTCCCCTTGCTCTACTCGTCGCCGGAGATTGTGGAGCGCCTGGTGTTCCAGCCGTAAGGGAGATGTCCGCGCAACATCTTTCTGCGGATCATGATATGCCAGTACGGGTGGTGACCTACCCCCGAGACCGGAGGATTATGCTGCCAAGTTGGTCGGCATAACATGGGAGGGTAGCTTGTAAAATGGAGCGGAGGTCGTTAGCAGGTAAGCAGTTGCTGCGGCGGGCTTCTCCTGGCGGTGTCGTGTCACGCCGACTGGGAGGTGTTTTATGCAGGTCTGGATAAACAGGAGAGACGGACGGGCATGATCAACTTCACGATTGAACACGGGAACCCGGTCTGCGTTGCTGAGTTGAAAGATCGGTTCGGCATTTACCTTGATAGCGATTCGCTGTTCGAATTGGCCGAGGGGGCGGCGTCACGTCGGCAACGATTCATTGAGGCGGTCAAGCGACGGGGTACGTTGTTGTTCTCCCTTACAAATGCTGCGGAACTTGCCGGGCCACAAGGGAAATCCGCCGATGCCGTCCGAGCTTTTCTTGACAGCCTCGGGCCTTGTTGGGTGCCGCTAGAGCTCAACCCATGGAAAGTCGTCGAAAGAGAACAGGCCGGCCTGACGGGGCGGGCTCCTGTATCGGAAACCTTCATGGAAGCGTACGTTCAGCGCAGGACCTACGACCTTTCGGCACAAGGCGGAAGGGTTCTGGACCTTTCTGCGGAGAACTTCTTCCGCTTAGGTGCCGTGCTGGACTGGGCACAAGAAAGCCGTAACGAGATTCAACGCGATGCTCTCACGATGGATGACACACTGCGTAGCAAGGTGCAGCACTTGCGGGCGGAGTATGATAAGGACCTCACTTGCCTGGACCGCGCGCTCCCGTCAATTCCGTACGATGAGCGTCGGCCCGCCACGTTTGTTCTGCTGCACCTGCTCCGCACCCTGGTTTTGGAGGCGAAGGGATTTCGGTATATGCCTCACGACGCCCTCGACTTCTGCCATGCTGTCCTGGCGTCAGCATATGGCAGCCTCGCTGCACTGGACAAGCACTGGAAGCGCCGGGTCGAAAACCTGCCGCGGCCGAGCCGACTGGCCAAGGTGTACTATCGGCCGCAGGCAAACGAGCTGGTTGATACACTGGAGGCGCTGGTCACCACAAGCTAATGACTCCCGAAGCCATGTGCCGTCGGTCCAGGACCAGGTCGTCCAACGAGGCGCTGCAGGCGAGGGCCGCGCCCCAGGTCGTTATGCCGACCGAGCGCCGGAGTAGCAGCTAGCAGTGAATGTAAGCCGGAAGCTTCCGAGGGGAGGAAAGCCATGTCAACCTACGAAGGCTACGAAGACGACATCCAGGATGAGTGGCTCTCCAAGTACATCGAGGAAGAACTGCGCCAGCTCGCCGAGGCGCCTGCATTTGACTACCTTGCCCACCACGGTGATGCCATCGAGGAGAGGGTACGCAATTGCCTGACGGAAGCGCATTCGCTCCGGGATGCTGGCTTTCCGGGCGCTGGGCTTGTTCGCGCTACCGCTGGTATCGAGATCGCGATTCGATTCTTTCTTGCCCGTCCCCTGCTCCACGGTGCCTTCTTATCGAATGAGTGGGCACGCTTGCTCTCCAACAAGGTGCTAAACGGCCGAACAGCCGAAGATCGAGAGCTGCTGCCAGCCATCCTCCGGAATTGGAAAATTGACATTACGGCCGTGAAGCTCCGAAACGGGGATCAGCTGTGGGAGACTATTATCACACGGGTCTGGCAGCGTCGGAACGACTACGTACACAAGGGAGAAGTCCTGGACGATCACGATGCCGAACTAGCTCTTGAGTCCCTTGCTGCTCTTTTGGATGAGGTGGTTGCGCGTGTCGCCAACCGGCTCGGCTTTACGAGGGAAGAGAGTCGGTCCTGGTCTGTTGTTATCGCGCGGAATCCACCCGAGTTTCCGGACCTTAATCCACCTCACAGATATGAACGTCAAAGTCCGTTCTAAACCGGCAGGAACGAACCAGCCGCGGCCTATAGGGCGTTTGCGGCGGACGGGCAAACAGCGCCCGCCGCCGAACGCCAGAGCCGCTAGGCGGCGGAAAGGAGCATGTTTTGTATCACCTAAAGCTTCTCACGGACCGTTTGGCTCCGATCTGCTGTGCCGTCTTCCTGACGGTGCTTCCCCATAATGCCGACGGCCAGACTGCACAGCAGATTGCAAGGAAGGTGTTTGGCTCCACCGTCCTTCTGGTCATGGCAGATGCCAGTGGACAACTCGTGTCCCTTGGCAGTGGTTTCTTCGTGCGAGAGGGCGAAATTGCTAGCAACCTGCATGTCATCGAAGGCGCGTCGCGGGGGTACGCGAAGCTAGTAGGGGAAAAGACTAAGTATGACATTGCAGGTATTACAGGAATCGACCGAGACCGTGATCTGGTTCTGTTAAGAGTATCGACACCACGCAGTCTGCCGCTGTCATTCGGCAACAGCGATGCGGTTCAAGTTGGCGAGCCAGTCTACGCCGTTGGAAATCCACAGGGGTTAGAAGGCACATTCTCCCAAGGCATAGTCAGTAGCATCAGGGAGGTGGGCTCGGAAAGGTTGCTTCAAATAACCGCACCCATCTCCCCAGGAAGCAGTGGCGGCCCCGTGTTGGACTCGAGAGGTCAGGTTATCGGTGTTTCCGTCGCCACATTCAGAGGAGGCCAGAACCTAAACTTTGCTATCCCGTCGAACTACCTGAAAGCTTTGCTCGCAAAGGCAGGACCGCCGAAGCCGCTCTCCAGTGCGAAGTCGCCGGAAAAGCAGCGATCGATCCTGGCAGATCTTGGTGGACGAAGCACAGAAGGCGTAGTAGGCAGCCATTTTGCCTGGTCGGGCTGTAGAAACTGCGGTATTTACTCGTTTTCGCTTCGGAACCAACTGCGCGACAATGTCAGAGATGTACACTGCCTGGTTGTGTTTTACGATTCACAGGGAAACCCGATAGATGTTGATGTTGTTCGATATTACGGGTTGATTCCGGCAGGGCTCTCCAAGAGGGTAGAAAGCAAGGTACACGGAAGTGTTCAAGAGCTAACTGCTGACTATAGATCGAAGCCCCCAACAACAAGGGTTGAGTTCCGGATTCTTGATTTTCGGATGGCAGAATGAATAGAACGTCGCCAACAGGTCGCTCCGCCGCGCGCGGAAATTCCAGCAGAATGTCCAGTGCCGCCTGTCACTTCGCGGCTTCAACCATTTGGCGCGACGGCGCAAAACGTGCAGGGACAAGTTCCCGGCGCGAAGCTCCCGTACCTTGCGGGCTATCTCCTTCGCACCCGCTGCGATGGCGTTCTTCTGCTCCTCCTCGGGCAGCCCGGCGAGCGGCGCCGCGGTCGAGACCGCCAGAACGCCCGACTCGACCGCCGTGATCAGCTCCTCGCAGCCGTTCTTGATCGCCTTGCTGGCGTGACTCACCAGGCGCGGCGAGACGTTGATCCGGGCCGCGGCCTGAACGCGGGGATCCCGCTCAGAAAACTACTGCAAATTTAGCAGTGGTTTTTCGAGGCTGCCCCTTCGGATTGATTCCCTGCTTTTCCATCAGGTTGGCCGGCCTCGCTGCCACCATCACAGCGACAGGAAATTGCGCAGGATAGTCTTGCCCGTGTCGGTCAGGATCGATTCGGGGTGAAATTGCACGCCTTCCACCGCCATCTGCTTGTGGCGCAGGCCCATGATCAGGCCGTCGGCGGTGGTGGCCGAGATTTCGAGCGACCCCGGCAGCGTGCTCCGCTCCACGATCAGCGAGTGATACCGCGTGGCGATGAAATCCTGGTCCACGCCCTGGAAGATCGTCTTGCCGTCGTGGTGGATGCGGCTGGTCTTGCCGTGCATCAGGTAGGGCGCACGGATCACGCGGCCGCCGAAGGCCTCCCCGATGGCCTGGTGCCCCAAACACACACCGAGGATCGGAACCTTGCCCGCCAGCCTTTTCACCAGCGGTACCGAGATGCCGGCCTCGCGTGGGGTGCACGGTCCCGGAGAGATTACAATGCGCTCGGGGTGCATCCTTTCGATCTCGCCCACCGTTACCGTATCGTTGCGGCGGACCTCGAGCTTCGCTCCCAACTCCCCCAGGTACTGGACCAGGTTGTAGGTGAACGAATCGTAATTGTCGAGAACCAGGACCACGGCCGTTACTCCGCCAATTCTACCGCGCGCAGCAGCGCTCCCGCCTTGCTCATCGTTTCCTCCCACTCCCGCTCGGGGACCGAATCGGCAACGATGCCCGCGCCCACCTGAATCGACGCGTCGCGCCCACGCACGGCCATGGTGCGGATGGCGATGCACGAGTTCAGGTTGCCCGAAAAGTCCAGATACAGCACGCTGCCGCCGTAGACGCCCCGGCGGGTCGGCTCGAGCTCGGCGATGATCTCCATGGCCCGCACCTTGGGCGCTCCCGAGAGCGTCCCCGCCGGAAAGCACGCGGCGAGCGTGTCGAATTCATCGGCGTCCTCGCGCAGCCGGCCCACGATGCGCGAGACGATGTGGATCAGGTGCGAGTAGCGCTCGAGAATCATGAGATCCTCGACCTTCACCGTAGAAAACTCGCACACGCGCCCCAGGTCGTTGCGCCCGAGGTCGACCAGCATGATGTGCTCGGCTCGCTCTTTCTCGTCGGCCAGCAGCCGCTTGCTGATCTCCTCGTCCTCGGCCTCGGTCGTCCCCCGGGGGTGCGTTCCGGCGATCGGCCGGTATTCCACTCGCCGGCCGTCCACCTTCACCAGCATCTCGGGCGAGCTGCCCAGCACGATCTCCTGCTCCATCTTCAAGTAAAACATGTAGGGCGATGGGTTGATCGTGCGCAACGCCCGGTAGACCTGGAAGGGATCTACCTTCAGCTTGAGATCGAGCCGGTGCGACAACACCACCTGGAAAACGTCGCCGGCCAGGATGTATTCCTTGCCCTTCTCCACGGCCTTACAGAACTTCTCCCGCCCCAGGTTCGACTTCGGCAACGGAATCTCGCGCTCGCGTCCCTCCGGCTTTTGACGCGGCAGGGGCCGCGCCAGCTTCTTCTCGATGGCAGCGATGTCCTCGACCGCCCGCCAGTACCCCTTCTCCAGCTTCCCTTCCCACTCGTCGGTGCGCACGTTGGCGATGATCCAGATCTGGTGCTTCACATGGTCAAACGCGAGCAGCGTGGAGAAGAACAGGAACACCGCGTCGGGGATCTTCAGGTCGTCCTTGCGGAACGGGGGAACGCGCGGCTCGATCAGCCGGACAAGATCGTAGCCCGCGTATCCGACCGCCCCGGCGCTGAGCGGCGGCAGCCCCTCCCGGCCCACGGGGTGGAACTGCCGCGCCAGCTCCCGCAACACCTCGAAGACGTTGCCGCGCTTCCTGGTCGTGTTGCCCCGGCTCGAAATCTCCACCCGGTTGCCGTGGGCGCGCACGATCAGGAACGGGTCCGCTCCTAGGAAGGTGTAGCGCCCGATCTTCTCGCCGCCTTCCACACTCTCGAGCAGGAACGAGTACGGGCGCCCATCGGCCAGCTTCATGTACGCCGACACGGGGGTCTCCAGGTCGGCCATGACCGTCTTCGAGACTGGAACCACGTTGCCCCGGCTCGCGTGCTCGAGGAAGGTTTTCAGGTCTGGGAACATAACGCCTCCCGGGCGACGGTTTCCATGGCCATCCGCGGCGCGGGCATCCCGGTCCAGATCTCAAACTGCGCGGCTGCCTGCTCCAGAAACATTTCGAGGCCGGAGATAACTTTTTTGCCCGCTGCCCGCGCGTTGCACAGCAGCACGGTTTCGAGCGGGTTGTAGACCATGTCCAGCACCACGTCAGCCGGGATCTCGTCCGGAAAGAACGACTCTCCGACGCGCGGGTACATCCCGAGCGACGTGGCGTGCACCAGGGCGTCGAAGCGCCGGCCGGTCAAGCGCTCGCGTTCGACTACTTCGGCTCCGCACGCCCGGGCCAGCGCTCGAACGCGAGCCGGATTCCGGCCGGTCAGCGTGACCTGGGCGCCCTTGTCCACCAGCGCGAACGCCGCCGCCCTCGCTCCGCCGCCGGTTCCGGCGATGAGGACCTTCGCCCCCTTCAGCTTCAGCCGCTTCTCGAGCGGCACAGTGACCCCGGCCGCATCAGTGTTGGCGCCCCGCAGCTTGCCCTGGCGCCGGTAGACAGTGTTGACCGCGCCGATCCGCAACGCCGGCGGATCCACTCCGGCCAGGTGTCGCAGCACCTTCTGCTTGTGTGGGATGGTGACGCTGAAGCCCACCACCGGCAGTTGCGCCGCCAGTTGGAAGAAATCGCTCAGCCGCGCCGGCTCAACCAAAAACGGCAGGTAGACCGCGTCCAC
>JACQDI010000737.1 GCA_016201195.1 Acidobacteriota bacterium
GGTCACCGGGCCGATCGCCGAGCAAGAACTGCTGGCGACGGTGACCGACCTGCCGCCGGTGGTGCTCGATCCGCCGGAGCGGTTGACCCTCACCGCCGGCAAGCCCACCCGCCTGCGCGTGCTGGTCACCCGGTTCGACGGTGTCCAGGCCCCGCTGACTTTCGAGGCGGACCCTCCCCTGCCCGGTGTAGAATTGCAGAATAACGTGATGCAGCCAAACGCCAACCAGATCGAGTTGCGCGTGGTGAACGCGGGCGCAGTGAAGCCGGGCCGCTTTCGACTGCGGGCCGGACCCGGTGTCTCCCCGCCCATCGAGATGAAGGTGGCGGGGGCCAAGTCGGAGGACGCGGATGAAAGCCGGCCATGATCGCCGCCGTCCCCCTGCTGCTGCTCGCGGCCGCGAAGCCCGTGGACAAGCCCAGGCTCAGCTTCGTCAAGGACATCGTTCCCATCTTCACCAAGTCAGGCTGCGCCAACTCCAACTGCCACGGCTCCATCCGCGGCCAGAACGGGTTCAAGCTGTCCCTGTTCGGCTACGAGCCCGAGCTCGACTACGAGGCCATCGTCAAGGCGCAGGACGGCCGGCGGATCAACCGCGCCGATCCGGCCCAGAGCCTCATCCTCCAGAAGCCCACGTTCAGCATCCCGCACGGCGGCGGCGAGCGTTTCAAGATCGGCTCGCTCGAGTACAACGCCATCCTCGACTGGCTGCGCGACGGCGCCACCTATGACAGCGCCGGCTCGCCGCGTCTCCAGACCCTGCGCGTGACGCCGGAGGAGACCATTCTCACCGGCATCGGCGCGCGGCGCCAACTCGCCGTGTCCGGCACATACACGGACGGCTCGACCGAGGACCTGACCCGCAAGGTGCAGTACACGGCCAATGACGAATCGGTGGTGGAGGTGAGCCCCAACGGCGAGATCCGCACCCGGCGCGCCGGCGAAACCGCCATCATGGTTCGCACGCTGGGCAAGGCCGTGGCCGCGCGCATCGCCGTGGTCGAAAATCCGCCAATGAAGAATTATCCGGAAGCGGCGCGGAACAACTTCGTCGACGAGCTGGTCTATTCCAAACTGCGCCGGCTCAACATCGTCCCCTCGCCGCTCTCTTCGGACGAGGAATTTTTGCGCAGGGTCTATCTCGACACGGTCGGCGTGCTGCCCACGCTCGAAGAGACGCGCCAGTTCCTGGACTCGGCCGACCCGCGCAAGCGGTCGCAGCTCATCGACCGGCTGCTCGAGCGGCCCGAGTACGCCGAGTTGTGGGCCACTCGGTTCAGCGACCTGTTCCGAGTCGGCCTGCTCGACCAGGGCCGTAAGGGCGGAAGGCTGATCTACAACTGGATCCGCAAGTCGATCGCTGAGGACAAGCCCTACAACCAGTTCTCGACCGAGCTGATGACGGCCTCGGGCAATCTGTTCTTCAACCCCACGGCCAACTTTTATTACGTGACCGAGTTCTCCGAGCCCGAGAACCTGGCCACCAACATCAGCCAGGTGTTCCTCGGCGTGCGCCTGGAGTGTGCGCGCTGCCACAACCACCCCTGGGAGAAATGGACCCAGGACGATTTCTGGGGCTTCGCCGCCTTCTTCGGCCGTATGGGAATTAAGGATACTTATCAGAACGACGAGAGCCAGGTGCTGCTGAAGGCCAAGGGCGAGGTCCTCCATCCTAAGACCAAGAAGCCGGTCGCCCCGAAGTACCTGGACGGTCCGGGCGAAACCGAGGGTTTGGACGAGGACATTCGGGAAAAGCTCGCCGCGTGGATCACTTCCCCGAACAACCCCCGGTTCGCCCGAGCCATCATGAACCGTGTGGTGAAGCACTACCTGGGCCGGGGCCTGGTCGAGCCGGTGGACGATTTTCGGGTCACCAACCCGCCGAGCAACGAGGCCTTGCTCGATGCCCTGGCCCAGGACTTCGTGCGCAATGGATACAGCCTGCGCCACTCCATCCGGCTGATCCTGAACTCACGGGTCTACCAGGCGACGAGCGAGCCCAACGAGACCAATCGCAGCGACCCGATTAACTACTCCCGATACTATGTGAAGCGCCTGATGGCCGAGCAATTGATCGACGCCATTTCCCAGGTCACCGGCCTTCCGGAGAAGTATCGGGGCTACCTGCCCGGGACGCGGGCGATGAGCATCCCCCAGGGCGCCCCGTCGTATTTCCTGTCGACCTTCGGCCGCATGAAGGCTCGCGAGGTAATCTGCGAGCGCGAGAATCAGCCCGACATGGCCCAGGCGATGCACTTGATCAGCGGCGAAACTTTGCACAAAAAGACCACCGCCAAGGGCGGCCTGCTCGACCAATGGCTGGCCGACGCCGCGATCAGCGACGAGGAGATCGTCCGGCGGCTGTTCGTCGCGGCCCTGACGCGTTCCCCAGACGCGCGCGAAATGGCCCTCGCCCTCGAGCCCATCCGCGCCAAGGGCGAGCGGCGCCAGGCCTTCGAGGACGTGCTGTGGGCAATCTTTAACTCAAAGGAATTTCTGTACAACCATTGAGGATTTGGTGATTTTATGATTTGTGATTTGTCGATTGAAAAACCGTGGCGCCGGAGGGTTGCTCAATCAACAAATCACAAATCATAAAATCACCAATCGGGTATGCCTCACTTTGACCGCCGCGCGTTTCTGAAACTCGGCTCTCTCCAGGTCTTCGGCTTCCTGGGCTACGGGGACGTGCTGCGCCTGCGCGCCCAATCCGCCGCCCCGGCCAGGCGCGACCTCTCCGTGATCCATCTGTGGCTCACCGGCGGGATGAGCCAGCTTGACACTTTCGATCCCAAGCCCGAGGCCGACTCGCGTTACCGCAGCCTGTTCCAGCCCATCGAAGCCAACGTCTCGGGGATTCGCGTCTCCGAGCACCTGCCTCTGACCGCGCGGCAGGCCGACAAGTTTGTCATCCTCCGCTCGATGACCCACAAGCAGGCGGCGCACGAGGCGGCGTGCAACCTGATCCTGAGCGGGCATGAGCCGGTGCCGACGGTGCAGCTTCCGGCCATGCAGACGGTGGTGAGCAAGGAGCTGGGGCGGCGCAACGAAATGCCGGCCGCGGTTTCCATCCCCAGCGCCACGGGGAGCTGGGAAAAGGCCGGATTCCTCGGCCCGCGCTACAACCCGTTCAACGCCGGCAATCCCAACGCCGAGAACTACAAGGTCCAGGACATGGATCTGCCCATGGGCGTCGATTGGGCGCGCATGGATCACCGCCGCTCGCTGCTCGGCGTGGTGGACGAGAAATTCCGTCGCCTGGACACCACCGGCATTATCGAGAGCCTGGATTCGTATTACCAGACCGCTTTCCAGCTCATGCACTCCGAGCGCGCCAAGAAAGCCTTCCGCATCGAGGAGGAGCCGGAGGCGCTGCGCGAGAAATACGGCCGCACTTCGCTCGGCCAAGGCGCCCTCCTCGCCCGGCGGCTGGTCGAAGCGGGCGTCCGCTTCGTCACCGTGTCCCGCGGCTTCAACACCTGGGACCACCACACCAAGATCTTCCCCACCCTGGCCAACGATTTCCTTCCGGAGCTCGACCGCGCCTACGCCACGCTGCTCGAGGATCTTCACCAGCGCGGCCTGCTCGACTCGACTCTCATTATCCTCACCGGCGAATTCGGACGCACCCCGGAGATCAACGCCATGGGCGGCCGCGACCACTGGCCCAACGCCTTCTCCATGACCCTGGCCGGCGCCGGCATCACCGGCGGCCGCGTCTGGGGCGCTTCCGACGAGAAGGGTATGTTCGTCAAAGACAATCCCGTGCAGGTGGCCGACCTGGTGGCGACCATCTATAAGAAGCTCGGCATCGACTACGAGAAGGAATACCTGAGCAACATCGGCCGCCCCTTCAAGCTGGCCGACAAAGGCAAGCCGCTGGAATTTCTGATGGTGTAGTCAGCGCCCGTGGCCTATCGGCATGCCCCTCGTTCGCTCGGTTGGGCGCGAGCTGTGGGAAGTCCGCAGCAGCCTACCGCGTGGCCGGGTCGCCCGCGTTCTGTTCTGCGTGGAAGACGAATGCATGGTGCTGCTGCATGGCTTCATCAAGAAGACCGAGAAGACGCCGAAGCGCGAGATTGACTTGGCACTCAGACGGAAGAAAGGAGAAAGCGCATGAAGAAGAACATCAGATCGTCCTTCGATAGCTGGCTGCGCGAAGAAGGGATCTACGAAGAAGTCACCACGGCCGCCATCAAGCGCGTTCTGGCCGGGCAGCTTGAAGCGGCGATGAAGCAACAGAAGCTTTCCAAGGCTGAGATGGCGCGCCGGATGCAGAGCAGCCGCGCGGCGCTCGACCGGCTGCTTGATCCCGAAAACGATGCCGTCACCTCAAGCACTCTCAGGAAAGCCGCGATAGCGGTAGGACGGGAAATCAGCTTGGAGTTGGTATAAGGCGCCAGGACACGGTTCCTTGAGGCAAAAGGCACGAGACAAAAGCAAAAGCGGTGGATGTTGTGCGGCATTCTCTTATCCTTTCCGTTGGCGAAACCATTCCAGGGTGCGGCGCAGGCCTTCCTCGAAGTCGACCGCGGGGCGATATCCCAGATCGCGGCGGGCCGCGGAGATATCGGCCTGGGAATGGCGGACGTCGCCCTCCCGCGGCGGCCCGTGAAGCGGTGGTATCTCCACGCCCTCGATTTTCTGGAGGGTGCGCCAAGCCTCGTTGAGGGTGATCCGCGCACCCACGCCGCCATTATATAGCCGTCCGGAGGCGCCGGGCGCTTGCGCCGCTTTTAGGCACAGCTCGACGATGTTGTCCACGTAGGTGAAATCCCGCGATTGCTCCCCGTCGCCGTAGATGGTCGGCGCGCGGTGGTCGAGCAGTGCCGCCATGAACACCGAGATCACCCCCGAATAGGGCGAGCTGGGATCCTGGCGGGGGCCGAACACGTTGAAGAAGCGCAGGGCCACGGTCTCCAGACCGTACACCTCGGTGAAGACCCGCGCATAGTGCTCCCCGACCAGCTTCTGCACCGCGTAAGGGGACTTGGGGGTGGGAGTCATCTCCTCGACCTTGGGCAGCGCCGGCGTATCGCCGTAGGCCGAGGACGACGCCGCGTAGACCACTCGCCGGACCCCGCCGCGCTGGGCGGCCAGCAGCACGTTAAACGCGCCGTTGATGTTGACCTGGTGGGTGAGCTCCGGCTCGGAAATGGAGCGGGGAACCGAGGGAATAGCAGCCAGGTGATACACCAGATCGGCCCCCGCGAGCAGGCCCTTCACGGCCGCGTAGTCGCGGATGTCGGCGTCGTGGAATTCGATTCGGGACCGCACCTCGTCGAGGTTTTCGGACTTGCCCGTGAGGAGATTGTCGAGGACGACCACGCTCGCCGCGCCGGCCTGTCCGAGCAAGCCGCGCACCAGGGCCGAGCCGATGAACCCGGCGCCACCGGTGACCACGATTCTCATTGCAGCTTGCCGATCTCGTCCCGCAAGTACGCGCCGGCCTCGGTGATGATCCGCTCGGCGCCGGGGGAGAAATCAAAAACCTCCATGGAGACCCACCCGGTGTAGTGGCGCTCTTTCAAGACCTGCAGGACGGGCTTGAAGTCGTGGCCGCCGCCCGGGCGGGGATGGCTGCCGTTCATTTCGTTCACGTGGACGTGGCGGATGATGCCGAAGTGGCGGTCGACCAGCGTTTGATGCGGCTCGCGTTCCTTAACGGCGTTGTGGGAATCGTACATGGTGCGGACGGCGGGGCTTGCGATCTCGGCCACGATCCAAGCTGCCTCGTCCAGGGTCAGCAGCACGTCGGTCTGGTCGGGTGAAAGCGGCTCGATGCAGATGGTCACGCCGCGCTCGGCGGCGCGCGGGGCGATGGAGGCGATGCCGTCCACGAAGTTGCGGGTGGCGTCCTGGGGAGAAAGGCCGCCGGTCGAGCTGCGCTGCTTGGGGGACCCGAAAACCATGACCCCGTGGGGCCCCAGGTCGGCGCACAGGTCGATCAGGCCGGCCACGTAGTCCCAGCTTTTGCGCCGCACCGCGGCGTCGGGGGTGGTCACGTGCATCCCCGGCGGGCCGACCATGAGCCAGTGCAGGCCCACGAACTCGACTCCCTCCGAGCGCATGATGTCGCGATACCGGCGCCGGGCGGCGGCGGCGAGCGTGGTGGCGTTCTCGGCCAGGGTGAATGGGGCGAGCTCGATGCCCTGCCATCCTGCCTCTCGGGTCAGGCGGCAGGACTCGGCGAAGTCCCGCTTCTCGAACAATTCGTTACAGACGGCCAGGCGAAACGGCATGGGGAAGAGAAAAGCGCAGTATACCGTAGGGGCCGCCGATTGCGCTATGCTCGGGGCACGACTCCCGGGCCTGGTCGCACACCGTAATCACACAGTCGAACGGTTCGGCGAGAAACTCGTCCACGTTCTTGGACCGGTGGTGCGCAATGTCGATGCCGATTTCCCGCATCACGGCCACGGCGTCGGGGTTGAGCCCTACTGGCCTCGTGCCCGGCGCTCGCCGTCTCAAATCGTTGTCCCGCCAGGCGCCTCAGCAAACCTTCGCCATCTGGCTGCGCGCGGAATTTCCCGTACAGAGAAACAAGACTTTCGCGGTCGCCACGCCCCCCATTATAGGGGCCGAAGCGCGCCGCCCTGCCGCTGCGTCCTTTCCCAAAGGGGATTTTTTTGCCTTGGTTGAGCACCTGCTGCCAACTACGGCTATCTCATCCTGTTCATCGGCGGCGTGGCGCTGGAAGGGGAAGCCTTTCTGTTGACCGGCGCCTACCTGGCGAGCCGCGGTTTCTTTCATCTCGAGCTGGTGATGCTGGTAGCCCTGGCGTCCAACACCGCGGCTGACCAGATCTATTACACGCTGGCCCGCTCCAAAGGCAAACCGTGGCTCGACGCAAAGTTCGGCCACCTGCCTCGCTACCAATGGCTGATGGATAAGATCGAGCACCGGACCAAGGCTTTCTTTGCGTCCTTGGCGCGCTTGGCGTCTTGGCCCGAAATCTCCTGTCAGCGAACTTTCGAGACAGACACTTATTCCAGGCGGATCACCGCCGCGTCCCGCTCCCCGACCGTAACCGCGACCCGCCGCGCTTCTACCTGAGGCTCCTGGCCGCCCCAGATGAGGCTGCCCCGCTGGAAGGGACCCCAGCGATCAGACAGGCTCACTGTGGCCGAAATCGCCGCACGTGTGGGATTCAGCACCCACAGGTAGGTTCCTCTGTCCCCCGAGTGCAGCCGCGCGATCAGCTGCCGGTCGGAGCATTGGCAATGCGGCTTGCCTCCGGCCCAGGCCAGCATATCGCGGAAATACTCCCGCGTGGCGTCGTCGGGTCGCCGGAAGTACGCGGCCGCGGGGAACGTCCCCACCAGGCGCGTCCGCCCCTTGCCCCGTCGGTTTTCCACCGCCGCCACCGAGTCATCGCCGTACCAGCCAACAGCGGTCCCGCTCGCCGTCTGATACGACTGCCGGTAGAGCCGCCCCCGCACCTGCGCCGCGCCGAACCGGAAGCGCAGGTCATTCGCCAGGTCAGGCATGAACTCGACGTCGGTCTCGCGCGCTCCGAACACCTCGTCCAGCCCCAGGCTGGGCTGCTTCACGCCGGCCTTTCCCCGCTCGCCGAAATACGCCGGGCAACCCTCCGACACCAAAATCCCTCCCCGCTCCACGTATTCCCGTAACCGCCGCACCGAGCTTTGCTTGAGCATCACCGGAAACGGCAGATACACCACCGGGTATTCGGCGATGTGCTCAAGGTGTACCCAGTCGGGCTGGAAGCCGCAGTCGAAAAACGCCATATACGCGCCGCGAGCTGATTCCGCGTAGTAACTCGTGTTTCCGTTCTGCACGAAATTGAACAGCTCCGATTCGGGAACGAAGACGATGCCCAGGTCGCCCCGCACCGGCCGCGCCTTCCAAAGCTCGGGATTCGCGTTGGCCCAGCGGGCGATCTTCTCGCACATCCGGGAGCGGGGCGTGGGCGAGCCGTCCATGGCGAAAGGGCCGAACGCGCCGAACAGCGGCCCGTCGAGCAGCGGCCGCCAGCGCGGGTAGAGAATCCCGGTGGCCCCGCCCGCGCAGGAGACCAGGTTCCAGTAGCGGATGTCGGCCGGCTCGGCGATGCGCCCGTCCTCGCGCGGCCGGCCGCTGACCTCGGCCTGCATCCACAGCGGTCCGGCCTGGGCCTCGGCGTGCCAGAACGGCTTGCCCCGCGCCCCGGCCCGTACCAGGTCCACCGCGTGAAACTGTTTCCACGGCTCGTTGCCCTTGCGCGAAGCGATCCAGGTGAAGCCGAAGGTCTCCACTTCCTTCGCCGCCCGCCACTCGTCGGTCACCGCCTCCGGCAGCGATTCTAGAGTATAAGCAATACTATGCGCGGCGACGAGGTTGCGCCGGTCGCGGCTCCGCACCAGGTCTCGCCGCCAGGCCAGCAGCCGGTAGGCGTTGTCCAGCCGGAACTCCAGCCAGTCCATCACTCCGGGTATCCGCCCATGGCCCGCGGCGCCTGCA
>JACQDI010000738.1 GCA_016201195.1 Acidobacteriota bacterium
AGATCCGCACCATCAGCGCGCAGGGCCGGATGTCGGGCCTGGTGCTCTTTCTGATTCCGATCGTGGTCGGAGGAATCATGTTCTACGTGAACCCGGAGCACATGAGGTTCTTCGCCGAGGACCCGGCGGGCAACTGGATGGCGGGGCTGGCGGTGGCTTTCCAGGTAGTCGGGTTCTTCGCCATCCGCAAGATCGTCAATATCGAGGTGTGAGGGCAGTCTTATGATCATTCTCGGGTCTTTTGTTTTGTTTCTGGTGCTCACGGCCATGCTATACGCGCTGGGAGTGAAGGTATGGCTGGGACCCAAGACAATCATTGATCGCATCTCGGGGCACGATTATTCGGCGCATGAGGCGGCCCACCCCAGCCTGGCCTTCCGCGACATGTTGCACAAGCTGGGCAACCTGGTGCCCGCTTCGACCAAAGATATGAGCGTGTTGCAGAAACGCCTGGTTCGGGCGGGAATCCGCGCCCCGAATGCGTTGCGGATCTTTTACGGGATCAAGTTGATTCTGGTGGTGCTCCTGCTGATCGTTGCCGTCCTTCTCACGGTGCGGTTTCACGTGGAGGGCACCGACCAGTTGTTGTGGATCGCAACGGGCGGCGCTCTGGGCTATCTGGCCCCGAATAAGGTCCTGGTGTCTTTGGTCAAGCGCCGCCACAAGAAGCTGCGCCGGGCGCTGCCCAACGCGCTCGACCTGATGGTAGTCTGCGTCGAGTCGGGGCTGGGCCTGGACCAAGCCATTATGCAGGTCAGCAAGGAATTGGAGAAGGCCCACCCTGAGATCAGCCACGAGTTCGCCGTAGTGAACCTGGAGCTGCGCCATGGGAAACGGCGCGCCGAGGCCCTCCACGACCTGGCCGAGCGCACCGGCGTGGATGATCTGAAAAAACTCGCCGGCGTGCTGATCCAGGCCGACCGCTTCGGCACCAGCATCGCGCAATCGCTGCGCAACCATTCCGACTACATGCGCACCGCAGCCCGGCAGGACGCCGAAACACGCGCCGCCAAGATTGGCATCAAGCTGGTGTTCCCGATCTTCTTCTGCATCCTGCCTGCGCTCTTCGTGGTCACCGTGGGCCCGGTGGTGGTCAAGATCATGCGGGACCTGCTTCCGATGATGAATAACATCTGAGAAAAACAGTAGTCAGGAGACAGGAGTCAGGAGTCAGAAGGCCAGAGGCGCCGTGGTATGCTTCCCGCGTGGGAAGATTACTGGGGGCGGCGCTTCTGCTGGCGGTGGCGGCGGGAGCGCAGAATGTCGTCATCGACAGCCATATCGACACTCTGCAGCGAGTGCTGATCGAGAATGTGGATCTCGCGCGGCGGCTGCCGAACGGGCACGTGGACCTGCCCCGGCTGCGCCAGGGCGGAGTCAACGCCCCTTTCTTTGCCCTGTGGTGTCCCACCTACTATAAAGGCTCCGAGGCTGTGCGGCGCACGCTCCAGTTGCGCGACGCGGCACAGCGCGTGCTCGACGCCCATCCGGACCAGATCCAGCTCGCCACCAACGCCGCTGAACTGGAGCGGATTGCAGCCTCGGGCAAGATCGCCATGATCCTGACCGTGGAAGGCGGCCACCAGATCGCCGACGACCTGGCCGTGCTGCGCGTGTATCACCGGTTGGGGATCCGCTCCATGACCCTGACCCACTTTCGCAACAACAACTGGGCGGATTCCTCGACCGACCAGCCCCGGCACAACGGTCTCACTGCGTTCGGCAAACAGGTGGTGCGGGAGATGAACCGCCTGGGCATGATCGTGGACGTTTCGCACGTGGCCGACAAGACCTTCTATGACGCAATCGAGGCCACGAGCAAGCCGGTGATGGCTTCGCACTCCTCGTGCCGGGCGCTGTCGGACGTGCCGCGCAACATGACCGACGACATGATCCGGGCGCTCGCCCGCAACGGTGGCGTCATTGGGGTCAACTTCGGGGAGGGGTTCCTGAATCCCAAGGACGCGGGGGCGCTAAAGCAGGCCATCACTTCTACCGCCTACCAGGAGCCGGCGCTCACCGGAAAGGCGCTCGATGATTACGCGGCGGCGCAATACGCCCGCGACATCCTCGGGAGCAAGAAGGGCTTCTCCACGCTCGACGACGCGGTGGCCCACATCGACCATGCGGTGAAGATCGCCGGCATGGACCACGTCGGCATCGGCAGCGACTTCGACGGAATCAGCACGGTGCCCGCCGGCCTGGAGGACATTTCCAAGCTTCCGGCTCTGACCGCCGCCCTGCGGAAGCATGGCTACAGCGAGCAGGACGTCAAGAAAATCCTGGGTGGGAACTTCCTGCGAGTCTTCCGCGAAGTAACAGGAAAATAGCGCGGTACAATCTCTTCCATGCGCAAGATAGCCGTGTTCATTCTGGCGGCGTGGACGCTCGGCGCCGCGTCGCCGCCTGCTCCGCGGGACATTCTCGGGTTCACACCCGGGGACGATTACAAGCTGGCCGACTACGCGCAGATCATGAAATATTTCCAGGCCCTGGCAGCCGCTTCGGACCGCATGAGGCTCGTCGAGATCGGCAAGAGCGAGCTGGGGAAGCCCCTCTGGATGGCGTACATCTCCACGCCCGAAAACCTGAAGCAGCTCGACAAGTATCGCCGGATCAGCGAACGGCTGGCGCTGGGCAAGGCGGCGACCGAGGCCGAAGCGGCCAAGCTGGCGGCGGAGGGAAAGGCCATCGTCTGGATCGACAGCGGCCTGCACGCGAGCGAGGTGGCCACCGCCCAGCACGCCCCCGAGCTGGCCTACAAAATGGTCGCCGGCGAGGGCGCGGAGCTGGATAAGATCCGGCGGCAGGTGATCCTGTTGCAGATCCCCTCCATCAACCCGGACGGCCTCGATTGGATCGCGCACTGGTACATGGGCAACGTCGGCACGCCGTACGAAGGCGCGCCGCTGCCGTGGCTCTATCACAAGTACGCCGGGCACGACAACAACCGGGACTGGTTCATGATGAATCTGGCCGAGACCCGGCACGCCAGCCGCGTGCTCTATCACGAGTGGTTCCCGCAGATCCTCTACAACCATCACCAAGCGCCGCCGTTTCCGGCCCGTATCTTCGTGCCCCCGTACGACGAGCCGTTGAATCCGCACATCCCCTCGGCAGTGATGGAGGGCGTGGGACTGCTGGGCCTGGCCATGGGCGAGCGCTTCGCGCGGGAAGGGAAGACCGGAGTCGTCTCTTATAAGACCTACGACGCGTGGTGGAACGGCGGGCTGCGCTCTGCGCCGGCCTTTCACAACATCCACGGCCTGCTCACCGAGACCGCCCTTTACAGCTACGCCACGCCCCATACCTACACTCTGGACGAGATTCCGCATCGTTTCGCGGACGGGCTTTCGGCGCGCGATCCGTCCATTTTCTACCAGCGCCCGTTTCTGGGCGGCAAGTGGGGCCTGCGCGCGCCGATCGAATACATGCTCACCGCCGACCTGGCGGTGCTGACCACGGCTGCGGACCGGGCGGCGGACTTCCTGCTGAAGAGTTACCAGATGGCGCGAGCCTCCATCGAGGCCGGCGCCAAGGGCAACCCCTACGCCTACGTCCTGGCCCCCGACCAGTGGGACCGCCCGACTTCGTTGCTGTTCCTGCAGAAGCTGGCCCTGGGCGGCGTGGAGATCCACCGCGCCCGCGCAGGGTTCACCGCCGTGGGCAAGAGCTACCCCGCCGGGACCTACGTGCTGCCCGCGGCCCAGCCGTTCCGGCCGTACTTGATGGACCTGGTCGAGCCACAGAAGTATCCCGAGCTGCGGGCGGAAGCGGGCCGGCCCACCAAGCGCCCCTACGATATCGCCGGCTGGACACTATCGCAGCAGATGGGAGTGAAGCTCGATCGCGTTGATGGCGTCTTCGCGGCCCAACTCGAGCGGGTCAAGTGGCTCGAGCGGATCGAGGTGGCCGGCTCGGTCGAGGGCGGCGGCGCGGTGCTACTGCTGGATCACCGGCAAAACGCGGTCTTCCCAGCCATGGCCGAGCTGCTGAAGGCGGGCGCCGCCGTCCGCTGGGCCGGGAGCGGCTTCGAGGCGGCCGGCAAGAGCTTTGTGGCGGGCACGGTGATCGCAACCGGCGGCGGGGACGCTCAGGCCCTCGCCGCCAAGCACGGCCTGGACGTCACCAGGATCGACTCAGCGCCGCCTGTTGCCGGGTTCCGCATCAGCTCGCCGAAGGTGGGGCTCTATCAACCGTGGCTGGCTAACGCCGATCAGGGCTGGACGGAGTGGCTCTTTGATACCTTCCACGTTCCCTACACGCTGATCCACAACGAGGATTTCCGTAAGCCGGATCTGCGCTCCCGCTTCGACACGATCGTGCTGGCCTCCCAGACAGCGCCGTCGATCCTGCATGGCTTCCGCGTAGGCGAGGTCAGCGCCGGAGAAGACGCGAGCCGGCGCGGCCCGCAGCCCCCAGCCAATCAGCGGCCGGAGTACGCGGGTGGCATCGGCCCGGCGGGTCTCTACCAGCTCGAGGAATTCGTCCGGCAGGGCGGCGCCCTGGTCGCCTTGGAAGAAGCCACCGAATTGCCGGTGTCGTACTTCCCTCTCTCGCTCAACAACCGGGCGCGAGGCGGGCAGTTCTATTGCCCCGGGTCATTGCTGCGGATCACGGTCGATCCATCGCAGCCTTTGAGTTACGGCATGCCGCGCGAGGCGATCGCGTTTTCCTCCGGCGGCGCGGCGTTTCAGATCACGGTGGCGCCATCCTTCAACAAGGGCGAGCGGGAAATCCAGTCGGCGGCACGATTCGCCTCCCGGGATCTGCTGGCGAGCGGCTGGGTCTCGGGCGAGCGGGCGATCCTGGGCAGGGAAGCGGTCGTCGAGGCCCACCACGGAAAGGGGAAAATCATTCTCATCGCGTTCCGCCCCCAGTTTCGTGGCCAGCCGCACGGCACTTTCAAGTTCCTGCTGAACGCGGCTTACCTGGGCAGCTCGAAGTGGGAGAACCAGCCCGCCGGGCGATAACCCGGTTTCTGTTCCCAGCAAGGACTGTGGCGATGGACTGCAACCCACATTCAGTGCGTTATGCAGTGAGCTATACTGAGAGTGTGTGTAGACCCCACCTGGCAAGGTAACGGTAACCTACCGTAACAGCGGGGTTCCAGTGAGACGGTCAGCCTGTTCCGGAACACCTCATGGGTTGTCGCCCGAGGCCATCCGCGCGCAAGTCGAAAGGATTCTCGCCAGTGAAGCGTTCACCCACTCCGAGCGGCTCAGCCGCTTCCTTCGCTTTACCGTTGAGCAAGCCATCCAGGGGAAGGGAGAAACCATCAAAGAGTACCCCGTCGGGGTGGAGGTTTTCGATCGCGGCGAGTCGTACGACCCGCGTACAGACCCGATCGTGCGGGTCGAAGCAGGCAGGCTCCGCTCCAAGCTCCGGGAGTACTACGATACACGTGGAAGGGACGACCCCATCCGGATTGGGTTCCAGAAGGGAAGTTACATTCCCAGCTTCGCCCCTGGTGGGGAGCCTCGTTCGGAGCCGGGGCGATCCCGACTGTGGGTTCTTGCCCAGCGCAACTGGAAGAACAGAGCCCTGCTGGGTGCGTTGCTTCTGGCGGCGATCGCCAGCTATTGGGCGGCTAGTCTGACCCAACAGAATCGACGTTTCCAGAGGGAACTGGAGGCCGCGCGGCCGCCAGCCCTGCAAAAGGAGTTGTCTGCGGTGTGGGGACGCTTCTTGAGTTCCGATGTCGAAACGTTCGTGGTGTTCGGGAGTCCGGTGTTCTTTGCCGGGCAGGAGGGTTCCGACCTGTTCCTGCGGGTGAGCAGCCTGAACGAGCCGGCGAATCTCCTCAGCGACCCGAATCTGCTCGCGTTGCAGAAGCGACTCGGGCCCTTGTCAGGACCGCGCTATGACTATGCCATGATGGGGGACGCCATCGCCTTGCAGCGCCTGACGGTTTTCTTGTCCCGCGCCGGCCATCGGATCACGGCCACACCGGCGCACGCGGCCGCGTGGGAGTCCATCAAAGACGGCAACATCATCTTTCTAGGCGCCCCCCGCATGATCCCGTCCTTGAAGAGCCTTCCCGTCGAGCGGGATTTTGACTGGGATGCGGACCAAAACGTCCTCAACCGCCGTCCACAACCGGGCGAACAGCCCCGATATGCGACTCTGTCTCATCGCGATCAGATGACGTACGCCATTATTGCGTCTTTCCCGGGCCTGCGGCCAAACCGCGAAATCCTGCTGCTGACCGCTCATAGTGCACCGGGTGTCCTGGCGGCTGTAGATTACGTCACCCGCCCAGACAACGTACGGGCCATGGTTGAGAAGCTGGGCCTACCGGACTCGGGTAGGCAGCATTACGAGATGCTGCTTCGAGTGTTCGTAGATAAGGGAAGCCCCGTCAAATCGGAATACGTCACGCACCACATCACTTCGCGCAGCCAGCCACAGTAAGTTGCCGTAACACACTTCCCTTTCGCACCGGCGCCGAGCAGGATAACAAAAGAAGTGTGTCTTCCAGGAGGTCGCGCATGAATCCCAGGATGTCTGTTTGGTATTGGACCGGCAAGTTCGCAGGTGTGCTTCTGTCGATGGCCGGCGCCGTAGTTTTGCACGGGCAAACCACCGCTTCCATCTTTGGAACCGTCACGGACGAAAGCGGCGCCGTGGTGGTTGGCGCCCGTCTTCAGGCGATCAATACCTTCACCAACGAAGTTCGAACTGCTTCCAGCAACGAGGTTGGCTATTACAGCCTCCCCGAGCTGTCGGTCGGGGTCTACCGGGTCTCTGCGGAATTCGAGGGTTTCAAAACCGTTGTCCGTGAGGGCATTGAGCTGTCTCTGAATCGCAACGCCAAGGTGGACTTCCAGCTCTCGGTCGGGGCCGTCACGGAAAAAGTTAGCGTCGTGGCTGATGCGCCGCTGGTAGAAGCTACGACCAACGAGATGGGCGGACTGGTCGACCGGCGCCGGATTGTCGATCTGCCCCTGAACGGGCGCAATACATTGGGCCTGATCAGCCTGATACCCGGGGCCCAGCAACTGGCCGTCGGCAACGCCCAGGGTTTTCAGGAAAATAAGGCGAACGTGAATGGCCAGAGGATGGAGAACAGCAACTGGCTGTTAGACGGCGGCGAGAACACCTCCCCGTTACGCAACTACGGCAATCCCGTGCCCAACCCGGATGCCATTCAGGAATTTCGGGTCATCGCCAACAACTACGGTGCCGAGTACGGCCGTTCAGCCGGCGCGGTTGTGAATGTGATCACCAAGTCGGGCACCAACGAGTTGCACGGCACCCTTTTTGAGTTTCTCCGCAATCGTGCCCTGAACGCCCGCAACTTCTTTGAGGCCGACACGACGCCGCTGGTCCAGAATCAGTTTGGCGGGACCCTGGGTGGTCCGATCTGGCGGGACAAGACATTCTTTCTCGGCAGCTACGAGGGATTCCGGCGGAGAACGTTCGATTTCCGGAATTCCGCGCTGGTGCCGACGGCAGCGGAGCGATCGGGTGACTTCTCCAGGTCGGTCAGCAGGACCGGCGCCCCGGTGGTGATCCGGGATCCGTTGACCGGCCAGCCCTTCGCCAACAGCATTATTCCGCCGGACCGGCTGAGCCGTGTGGCGCAGAATTTCCTGAAATTGGCCATCCCGCTGCCTAACTACCCTGCCACCGGTCCCAATGGGCTTTACCAGAGCGGCAGTGAGGGAACCGACAACGATCAGTTTCTGGTGAAGGTGGATCACCTCTTTTCCGACAAGCACAAGCTGTCGGGGGCCTATTTCTGGAACGATTCGGTCGATAGCCAGCTCTTCCTCGACCCGGCGGATATCGATTTCGCCCGTCGCGCCATCAAGACGCGGCAGCACAACCTCAACCTCCATGAATACTGGATCATCAGCCCCACGAAGCTGAATCATTTTCGGGCCACTTACACCCGGAGCGCGGGGGATCGCCACGTTACTCCTGACAATGTGAGCCTGAACGATCTTGGCGGCCGGTTCTCGCCGCTGCCGGACGGGCCACAAATGCCTCCAGCTTTCATCGTCAGCGGCTATTTTGACTCCCGTTCGGCGTTCGGGGGGCCCAAGACAGGCAACCACTACACCCTGGCGGATACGTTTAGCTGGATGCGCGGCCGGCATGATCTCAAGTTCGGAGCCGAGGGCTGGCTGCGCCGGCTGTTCGACGTTTCTACAGCCCCGGCGATGGGAGGGGAGTGGTACTTTGAGGGCGGTTCTACCGGCAACTCACTGGCGGACCTCATGCTGGGCGCGGTGACCCGGGTGAACGTGCAAGCGCAAAACTACAAGAGCCAAAACGCTTGGGCCTTCTACTGGTTTGCCCAGGACAAATTCCGCGTCACGCGGAAGCTGGCCCTGACCCTGGGCGTGAGGTACGAACTGGATACCTGGCCGGTCCATCCGCTCAACGAAATCGTGGCCTATCGACCGGGCCAGCAGTCCAGTTGCGTGCCGCAAGCCCCCACCGGGATCGTGTTTCCTTGCGACCCAGGGATACCCCGTGCAGGCATCGAGAACGACCGGAACAATTTTGCTCCCCGCTTTGGCCTTGCTTACGACCTGCTGGGAGACGGCAAGACGATCCTTCGAACCGGATACGGGATCTCCTACAGCTTCAGCTTCTTCAATTCGTTGCAGGACATGCAGGTTTCCATGCCGTTCGCCTATGTCAATACCATACGGAACACCACGCTGGAGGACCCCTACGCGCCGATTGGCGGCGCTCCCTTCCCCTTCGTGAAGGATCGGGCCAACCTGAGGTTCCTGCCGGGGACCAACTACGGTTTCCAGAGCCCGGATATGCGCACCGGCTACGTGCAGCAGTACAATTTCTCGATCCAGCGCCAGATCGGAAGGGACTGGTCGTTGGAGACCGCCTATGTGGGCAATCTCGGACGCAAGCTGATCGGCCGGATCGACATCAACTCACCGCTGCGCACACCGGACGCAAGCGCGACGAACGTCAATCAGCGCCGCCCCTTCTGGCCGGCCTTCCAGGTAATGAACCAACGCGGTGGATTCGTGAACTCTTCGTACAATGCCCTTCAGACCCGTGTCGAGAAACGCTTCAGCCAAGGGTTCACCCTGTTGGGCTCCTACACGCTCGGCAAATGGATTGACGAATCGAGCTGGTACGACGACACCAGCAATTTTGCCGATCAGAGGAACATCCGACTGGACCGAGGCCGTGGGGAACAGGATCAGCGCCAGGTGCTGGCGCTCTCCTGGGTGTGGGAGCTGCCGGGGTTGTCCGGCTTGACGGGACTGCGTCGAACGGTGCTGGCCGGATGGTCGGTCAACGGAATCGCCACTTTTTATGCCGGGCAACCCTTGCGGATCCGAAGCGACCGGGACAACGATTTCGACAGCTACTCGAATGGCGATCGGCCCGATGTGGTCGGTGATTGGAAGTTGAGCCCGAACCGCTCCCGTGACGAGGTCATCCAGAGGTGGTTTGACCCTCGTGCTTTCGCCCCCAACCGCCCGGGCCAGCTCGGCAACCTGGGGCGCAACGTGGTCAGCGGACCCGGTTTCAAGGGAGTGGACCTCGGGCTCTCCAAGAATTTCCGGATTACGGAGCGTCACCAGGTGCAATTCCGGGCCGAGGCGTTCAACACCTTCAACTGGGTGAACCTGGGCGATCCCGAGACCCGAATCACCCGAGCCACCTTCGGCAGGATCACCAGCACGACGGTGAACACGACGGCGGCCCCCGCCGCCCGCCGCGAGTCCCGCATCTTTCAGTTCGGGCTGAAGTATGTCTTCTAAGTGGCAGAAAAGGAGCAGCTCTGGTGAAACCTGGCGTGGGCGAGAACCTGCATCAAGCGGGAGACTGGCAGTAGAGTTCAGCGCGCTGGTCTAGCGTCGGCGTCCATGTGAGCGGATCCGCACTCATGGGTGGCGTCACCCATGGGCTCCAGGTACTTCCGGTACGGCAGGATTTCAGCGTCGCAGGCGCGCAGGATGTGCTCCAGGTGAGGGCGTCTATTACCATACGGCGATGTACAACCGCCGCGCCAACCAGCTCACCGAGATGGTTCCCGTCGGGCGCCTGCAGCGCGAGCTCGGCCGCGCCCGCGGCGCTGGGGCCACTGAGTATCTTCTGGATAATACCAGTGATATCCGGCCTGTCCTGATGACAACCCGCGCCTGGATGGAACTCGCCTGGGGCGGCAAGGCGGAGCCGAATTACCTGCTGAAGTGGAGCCGGGAGGAATTCGGAGACTCCCGGGCGCACGTGCTGACCCAGCTCGACGTGCATCTGCATTCCAACCGCATGCTGCTCGATCTCGCCGAGGCTGCCCGCCATGGGTCCGCCTCCGGGAAATCGGAACAGGTCGCTGCCGCGATCGTCGAAATCGAGCGGGTGCTGAACGCGCTCCGCGCCGCCGAATACGGCAAGTGGGCCGGCTTCTACCAAGGGGATCTTTTTGTGGACGTGCGCCACTCTCTCGCGATGGCGCAGGCCTATCGAGACAAGCTCGAAGGAAAACCGCTGCCTCCGGAGGTCCCCATCAGCGTAAGGCCCGCCGATCCCTACGTGACTCTCAAGGCCTACCAGGGCAACGCGCGCGTGCAGTTTTGACCCCGCCCCCTACGAGCAGAGCCGCCGCGCGGGGCCGGGCCGACTTGCCTGAACACTGGAGCCGGCCGGTGGCCGCGCCACTTACGCGGGACTCTTTACTTCGCGCTTCTGGTGATAGGCAAGATTCGCCAGGTGCGGGGCGTACACCGCCGAATGGCCGACCTCCACCGGGGCGTTCGGTTCCTTGCGCGTCTTGATGCAGTCGAGGAAGTTGTTTACGTGGGCTTGCGTGGAAATCGCCCCCTTGAATTCGTAGACCGGCGTACGGTTCTTCTGCCACGGCTCCTCGTAGATCTGGAACCCGTCGTTGTCGAGCACCATGGTTCCCTTGTTGCCGTGCAGGTAGATGGTCCAGCCGTTCAGGTACGCGTTGTTGTAGTTCAGCGTCCAGGTGGCCATCATTTTGCCGTATTCAAATGTGGCGTTGAAGCAATCGGGCGTCTCGGCGCCGACCATGCCGTAGACGAATCCCTGGCACACCGCCGACTTAGGGACGCCGGAGCCGGTGAACCACTGCACCACGTCCATCAGGTGCGTACCCTGGTCGGTCATGTTGCCGCCCGAGTAATCCCAGAAGTAGCGCCAGCTCCGAAAGCGCATCGGCTCGAGCGGACGCTTAGGGGCCGGCCCCAAGAACTTCTCCCAGTCGAGGTTGCCCGGCAGTGGTGTGTTGTTCAGCGGCCGCGACACATTCCAGAACCACTGCACGCGCCCCAGGTAGATGCTGCCCAGCAGGCCCTGGTCGACCACGCTCTTCGCTGCCAGCACCGACGGCGAACTGCGGCGCTGCATGCCGATCTGGACAACCTGTTTGGTCGCACGCACCGCCTTGATCATCTGCAATCCCTGCTCGATCGAGTGGGACATGGGTTTTTCCAGGTACACATCCTTGCCGGCTTTGAGCGCCGCATACAGCATCGGAGCATGCTGGTGGTCGGGGCTCGCGATCAGCACGGCGTCGATATCCTTGCGGTCGAGCAACTCGCGGTAGTCGTTGTACACGGCCGCCCCCTCCCCCGCCGCCTTCAACCCGGCCGCGACATTCGGTTCGTAGATCTCCGCAATGGCCGCGCATTTCGCCCCCGCCTCCCGGAAGTTGCCGGTTACGCCCCGCCCGCGTCCTCCGGCCCCGATCAACCCGAACACAACCCGATCGTTGGCCCCCCTGGCTGCCTGCGGCAGGATCATCGGAGCCAAAGCCGCGCCTTGCAAGAATCGCCTACGCTGCATAGTATCCTCCCTGACACCTGACACCTAGCACCTGACACCTATTTCAGTCCCCGCTTCGCCTTCTCCTTCGCCAGCCACTCCTCATATTCCTTCCGCAACGCCGGGTCTTTCGGGCTGGAGTAGATCTCGCTCGACTTGTATTTGCCCGTCTTCAGTTTCTCCTTGGTCCAAACGTCGTGAAGCTGGGTGACCTCGGCCCGCTCGACCACGCGCTGGACCAGGTGCGGTGGGATGAACGTTACGCCCTCGTTGTCCCCGAACACCACGTCGCCGGGCATCACGGTAACGCTGCCCACGCGGATCGGCACGTTGATCCCCGTCAGCATCACGTTCCCGATGGCCGTGGGATGGAACCCGCGCACGTAAGCCGGCATGCCCATGGGCTGGATTCCTTCCCGGTCACGCACCGCGCCGTCGATCACCATACCCGTACCGGCGGCCACGTAGATGGCCGTGGCCAGATTGTCGCCGACAAAGGTGCCGTTCTCGATCTTGCCGAACAGGTCGACTACGATCACGTCCCCCGGCTTGAGCATGTCAATGACCCGCTGGTTCTGGCTTGTTCCCATGCCTGCCGCTTTCGCATCGGCGTTGATGATGTCGTTGACGTCCGGGCGCACGGGCATGAACTGCGCGGTCACCGCGCGGCCGATCAGTTTCTTCTCGGGGTGCAGGATTTGCCAGTTACCCTCCCACTGGTTGGGGTAGCCCGACGCGCGCAGATCGCCCCACGTCTCTTCGGAGCTCGAAGGCTCGAGCCGCTTCAGCCACGAGTCGGGCACATTAGGCCGTCCATCCTCGAAGCGCGGGAAGGGGTTCAGCCGAGTGTACTTGAGCAGCATCTCCTTGTTGAACGCGGTCATCTGTGCGGCCAGGGGCCACACCGAAAAAAGAGTCAAAATCGCGAGTTTTCTCATGGCGTGGAATGTATCATATTCCCATCGCTATGCGCTATCTCTTATTCGTCGCCGTTTTCGC
>JACQDI010000766.1 GCA_016201195.1 Acidobacteriota bacterium
CGCCGGCTGCTTGCCGGTCAGGACCAGCTCCTCGAAATTGCGCACCAGGAAGCCCCAATGCCCGTGCAAGTAGAACTGGATCCGGCAATCCGTGGAGAGGATTTCGCCAGTCCCGCGACGGCGCGCCGCGAACACCCAGCTCCGCAGCAAGCCGTTGCCAATCAGAATGCGGCCCTTCAACCCGTCGCGGTAGTTCACCAGAAACAAAACCGGCTCCTTGACCAGATCCTCCGGCCGCCCCGTCACCCGCGACGGCGTGCGGTCGAGCGCCGCCTCCAGCAGTTCTCGCGGGCAGAGGTCCCACACCTTCGGCCCGCGAAATGCCCGCACGGAGGCCACGCCCGTCTCCGCGCCCTTGCGCCGCTCGACGATCCCCTGCAACGCCTCGAGGGCGTGAAAGCCGTACCCATCCGTTTCGCCGAACCCCGCAACCACAGCTTCCTCCAGCTCCGCCTCACGGTCGAGCTCGAGCGGCGGCACGCGCCAGGTGAGCGGCACCGTCGATCCCGCCATCAGCGGGATCTTCATCTCTTTCGCCGTGTTGTACATCCACTTCGCGCTCTCCCAACTGTAGGACAAATGCTTGTCGACGAACACCGGCGCCACCCGGCCGTCCTCGCGCATCACTTTCACGATCTGCTCGAAGAATTCCCGGCGCGGGTACATCCGCTGGCCCTTCTCGTTGATCGGATACTCGCCGTGTTCGCCGATGTGCGCCACGCCGTCGACCGCGAGGGATTTCCCCCCGCAGCGCAGCGCCTCGGCAATGGTCGGGTAGATTTTGAATCCGTATTCCGCCGCCAGATCCCGCGCCATGTCGTTCGCCGGAAACTGGTCCACGTACATCGAAACCAGCTCCAGCCTCGGCCGGTAGCTCACCCCATTCAGCCGGTAGCCCTCGAGCAGCCGGGAGATAAAAACATCGGCGTGCGAGAGCGGATGGTAGACGTTGACCACCGCCGCGACGCGCTTCCGGCGTCCCCGCACGGCGGCCGCCGCCGGCAGCAGCAGAAACTCCCTACGTTCCATCGCTCTCTACTGTATCCTACGGAAAGCATGAAAATCACCGGCCTCGAAACCACTGACCTGCGCGTTCCCATCCGCGGCCCGTTCGGCGACTCGCGCCTGCGCTCCTCGTCCGTCGACTGGCTGTTCGTCGAGATCCAGACCGACGAGGGCATCACCGGCATCGGCCAGATCGGCGCCATCCACGGCGCCTCGACCATGCTCCACCTCATCCACCACGAGTTCAAGCCGGTGGTCCTCGGCGAAGACCCCACTTTGATCGAGGCGCTGCGGGAAAAGATGCGGCGCAAGACGATCTACTACGGCCGCGACGGCTTCGCCGTGTGGGGCTTTTCGGCCATCGAGACCGCCTGCTGGGACATCCTCGCCCAGCGCGCCGGCCTGCCGCTCTACAAGCTCCTCGGCGGCGCACGCAGCGAGGTTCCCGCTTACGCAAGCGGCATCGACGCCGAGATGACCCTGAAGCAGCTCGTCGCCGAGCACGCCGGTTTCGTCGAGCAGGGCTTCACCGCCGTCAAGATGAAAATCGGCAACCGGCCCATCGACGAGGACGTGAAGCGCATCCGCGCCGTGCGCAAGACCGTCGGCGATCAGGTGAAGCTCGCCGTCGATGCCAATCAGTACTATACAGTGGCTGACGCCCTCCGGATCGGCCGCTGCCTCGACGAGCTCAACGTGTTCTGGTTCGAGGAGCCGATCCCCACCCACGACGTCGCGGGCATGGCCCAGCTCGCCCAGGCCCTCGACACTCCCATTGCCGCCGGCGAGATGGAGTTCTCCGAGCACCCCTTCCGCGACTGGTTGGCCCGCGGCGCCGTCGATATCGTCCAGCCGGATCTCATCCGCAACGGCGGCGTCGCCGAGTGCCTGCGCATCGCGGCCATGGCCCACGCCGCCAACATCCCCGTGGCCACCCACTTCTACATCGAGCTCAGCGCCCACCTGATGGCCGCCATCCCCAACGCCCTGATCCTGGAATGGATTCCCATGCTGAACCTCAGCGA
>JACQDI010000767.1 GCA_016201195.1 Acidobacteriota bacterium
CGGCGGGTGCAGATCCTGCGGCTGATCGGGAAGATGCCCACGCTCGCCGCGTACGCCTACCGCCACAGCCAGGGCCTGCCCTACGTCTACCCGGACAACGAGCTCAGCTACACCGAAAATTTCATGAACATGCTGTGGAAGAAGACGGAGCTGCGTTACAAGTCGAGCCGGGTGCTGGCCCACGCGCTGGACGTGCTGTTCATCCTGCACGCCGATCACGAGCAGAACTGCTCGACGAGCGCCATGCGCAACGTGGGCAGCTCGAACGCCGACCCCTACGTGACCACCGCCGCCGCCGCCGCGGCGCTCTCCGGCCCGCTGCACGGCGGAGCCAACGAGGCCGTATTGCGGATGCTCGACGAGATCGGCACGACCGCCCACGTCCCGCAATTCATCAAGAGGGTGAAGGAGGGCGAGGGCCGCCTGATGGGCTTCGGCCACCGGGTCTACAAAAATTACGATCCCCGCGCCAGGATCGTCAAGCGCATCGCCGGGGAAGTCTTCGAGGTCACCGGAAAGAACCGTAAGATCGACATCGCCGTCGAACTCGAGCGCATCGCACTCGAGGACGACTACTTCATCAAGCGCAAGCTCTATCCCAACGTCGATTTTTATTCCGGAATCATTTACGAGGCCATGGGCTTCGCGCCCGAGATGTTCACCGTGCTGTTCGCCATCCCCCGGGTGGCCGGCTGGCTCGCGCATTGGGAAGAGCTGCTCAACGACAACGCCCAGAAAATCGCCCGCCCGCGCCAGGTGTATCTGGGTCCTGCTCGGCGGGAATTTGTGCCGATTGCCCGGCGGGGGTAGACGACAAACCGGGTCGCCGGGCTGCGCCATTTGGCGCTATAATATTGGTGAAATGGCAGGAACCGTAGCCTCGGTTCTGGAGATGCTCGGCGGCGAGAAGATTGTGGGGCGCAAAGCCTGCTCCCCCTTGCTGCTGGTGCGCACGGTGCGTCAAGGCCTGCCGTATTCGGCCCTGGAAACGCTGATGAGCACGCTCGGACTTTCCCGGCAGGAAGCTTCTCATATCCTCTCGCTTCCGCTACGCACCCTCGATCGCCGCAAGAAGCAGCGCCGGCTCCACGCCGGCGAATCGGACCGCTTGTACCGGTTGGCCAGTCTTGCCGCGCACGCCGTCGAGGTGCTGGGCTCGGCCGAAGATGCCGCCCGCTGGCTGCGTCATCCCAACCGCGCGCTGGGCCGAGCGGTCCCACTCGAACTATTGGACACCGAGATCGGCGCGCGCCAAGTGGATGAAATCCTGGGGCGCATCCAATTCGGAATGTACAGTTGATGCGGGTCTGGCGCATCTGCCCCGAAAGATACGCTGAAGAGGCTTTTTCCGGGGCCGGGGGCCTGAGACACGGTGCACGCTGGCATCCGAAGGGAACCCGGGTCGTCTATACGTCGCAGTCCCTCTCGCTGGCTGCGCTGGAGTTTTTCGTCAACCTCGACGTTGCCGCGGCTGGTGTTCCACTGGTCGCCATGTCGGCCGAGATCCCGGGCGAGGTAAAGGTTCTGTTGATCCGTCCGGAGGATCTCCCGGCCGGCTGGCGCTCTTATCCGGCGCGGGAAGCGCTACAGGCGATCGGATCTCGCTGGGTTGCCACCGGGCATTTCGCCGTTCTATCGGTGCCTTCTGCCCTGATCCCCGCCGAGCGAAACTACCTCCTCAACCCCCTTCATCCGCGGTTCCGGCGGATCGTCATCAGTAAACCCGAGCCATTCGCTTTCGACCCCCGAATCTGGAAGCCGGGGCGATGAAAGCCCCGCCATCGCCAACATTGAATAGCCAGGAACTTCGTTTGGTAATAGAATTTGCGCGGGAGCTGATCGCTGTTTCCGCCGGGCAACGATCTTGTCACTCCCGGTTATAAATCTTCACCCGGAACAGCGGCTTCGCCTTCTCAGCCGGCTCCATCTCGTAGATCTGCTCGGTCTTCGCCGGGTCGTAGTCGCGCCAGAGCCACGTGAGCGCCTCGGGCAGCTCGGCGTTGGCGTGGGCCTGGTTGTGGGTGCCGTTGCCGTAGCTGAAGTGAAAATCGTATCCCTGGCGCTTGAGCGAGTTGGCCATCTGGATGTTTTGGAGCGGCCAGCTTCCGTGCTCGTTCTCCAGATCCTCAGAGCCGTCCTGGAGCCACACGCGGATGTTGCGCTTGGGCTGCTTGCGCACCATGTTCGGGTAGGACTGGCCGCCGTCCAGCTCGTTCGGCTTCCACTGGATGCTGGTGAAGCTGCCGATGCGCGACAGCACGCGGCTGAACTGGTCGGGCTCGAACCAGGCCACGTTGAACGCGCAGATGCCGCCCGAGGACTGGCCGGCAATCGCCCGGCTGTAGCCGTCGCGGCGGATGTTGTACTTGGCCTGCACCGAGGCCAGGATCTCGTCGCGCAGGAACCGCGCGTAGCGGTCGGTGACCGTGTCGTACTCGATGCTGCGCATGCGCCTTGCGCCGATCGTCCCGGGCGCGATGAGAACCAGAACGGTGGCGGGAATCTTCTTCTGGTGGATCAAATTGTCGGTGACGGTGAGCAGGCGCGACGGCGCTTCGCGGTTGATGAACCCCTGCCCATCCTGCCAGACCATCAGCGCCGCCGGCGTGGCCGGGTCATACTGCGCCGGAACATAGATCCAGTAATCGCTTTGCATCCCCGCATAGATCTGGCTGGTGTGGACCAGTTTTTCGGAAAGCTTGCCCTGCGGCGCCCCCGGCTGGGGATAGGAATCGGCCCCGTAGGCCGCGACGTCGGTCAGGCCTCCGAAGCGCGCGCCCTCCACCAGGTAGTGGAACTCGTGGGATACTCCGGTGCGAAGAGTGCCCGTATGAAACCAGATCTTGCTGCCCGCGATATGGCGCATGGTGCCAAACGGCTGCCCGTCGACGTAAAGCGAGGGGAGCTTCTCGGACTCGACGGCCCAGATAAAGTCCGGGCCCTCGCCGAAAACCGCCGTGCCCTTCTGGATCTCCGCTTCGCCCAGCGAAGCCAGCAGCGCTTCCCGGAAACGTGCCGAATTAGCCTCGCTGCGGGCCATCTCCAGCAGCCGCGAAACCGGCAGCTTCTGCGCCTCAGCCGCGCCCGTCAGCAATACCCAAACCGCAAGCCACATCGCTCCAAAAGGTCTCATTTCCCTACTCTCCACTGTCTACTGCCTACTGCCTACTGCATTTTGATCCACATCGGACTCGACCACGCCAGGTTCCGATCGATCTGGGTAACCCGCACGTAATACCAGCTCTCGGCGCCGCGCCGCGGGTTGTTATCGACGTAGGTGAACTCCGCCGAAGGCGCGTTGGGCCGCGTGGTGAACACAAACTCGCCGTTGCGGATAATCTCTACGAGCGAGATGCGATCGGTCCCGAGGACCTTAACCTGAAACCGTGGCGAAGCCTGCGCCTCGAATGCGTCGCCCATGCGATGACCGTCTTCGGTGCGAAAATCCACGATGATATTGTCGGTGGCGCCGTAGGCATGCCGCTGGCGCATGCTCTCCACCATGTCGCGCCGGCTCGTCGACGGCGAGTAGATCATGGTGTAGGAACAGTGGGTCGAGATGTGGTCGGAACTTGACTGCACGCCCAGCTTGTAGCCCTTCTTCAGCGCGTTCCAGAAAAACCCGGCGGGCTGGTAGCCGCCATGGATCCGCACCAGGAAATTGTCGGTCTCGGCGCGCGGCCCGCCCTCGTATTCATACGCCGCGTGATAGCCCTGGTAGAGCTCAGCCAGCGGCTCGACTTCGGGATCATTATCGCGCCAGTCGGTACCCTGGCCGGTAGCGAGCGAGTGTTCCATGGCGATGCCTCGATGCTGGCGCAGGTAGTGATAGAGCACCGTCCCCGAGTTGACCGCCCCTTTGTTTTCCGCCGGGCTGATGGGCAGCGTCCGCACCCCCCGCTGGGCGAAGACCACGTTCCGGTGGCCGTTGGGGTAAGCCACGCTGCGCTCGTAGCCGAACAG
>JACQDI010000768.1 GCA_016201195.1 Acidobacteriota bacterium
ACGTCCAACTGCACGGCGCCGGGCTGCGCGGCGCTGATTGACTTCTACAAGGGTCTGCAAGGGCCGCAGGACCGGCAGGGGAACCAGTGGCTGGGCCTGTCGCGCATCGACTGGAACGCCACGCCGCGCAACCAGATTTCGTCCACGATCAACATCCTGCGCTGGGATTCTCCCAATGGCATCCAGACCGCGCCTACGCACCGCTTCCACGCGAGCGCCAACGGGAGCGACATTGTCAAGAACGAGACTGTGATCACACGGTGGAACGCCGTGGTGCGGCCCACCTTTGTCAGCGAGCTACGCTTCCAGTGGGGGCGCGACTTTGAGGCGCAGGATCCTAATGCCGGAGGACCCTACGTCGCGGTGACGAATGGCATCGACATCGGCATGCCCGATTTTCTGCCCCGCCCCGCCTACCCCGACGAACGGCGCTGGCAGGTAGCCCACAATCTCTCCTGGCTGCGCGGCCGACACTCGATCAAGTTCGGTTACGACATCAACTGGGTGAAGGACGAGCTGATCAACCTGTTTCAGGGCGGGGGGGTCTACAGCTACTCCACGCTCAACGATTTGGCCCTGGACTGCCTCAATCCCAGCTTGCCTCTGGGCAACTGCCAAGCCACGCCGACGACAGGTCCGCAGGGTGTAACCGGCAAGCACTACAGCAGCTTCACCCAGGCGTTCGACACCCTGGCGCTGAAAGGAGCCGCCAAGTTCTCGAACCAGGACTACGGCTTCTACGTCGAAGACAGCTTCAAGCCCAAGCCGAACCTGACCGTGAACCTGGGCCTGCGCTACGACCTCGAGACGATCCCTACGCCCAACGCACCCAACTCCTTAGTTCCGGGAACGGCGCGCATTAACACCGACAAGAACAATTTTGGGCCGCGGTTCGGCCTCTCCTGGGATCCGTTCAAGAAACAGAAGACCGTAGTCCGCATCGGGGCCGGGATGTTTTACGGCCGGACGCAGAACTCCACGATCTCGAGCCTTCTGAAGGAGAACGGGCAGCGCCAGCAGAGCTTCCAGTTCCTGCCCAGCACGCCGGGCTCGCTGGTGTTCCCGCAGGTGTTTTCGGGAATTCCGCCGGGCACGGCCGGACGGCCCGACTCGCTGTTCGCGTCCAGCGATTTCGCCAGCCCGCTGACCTACCAGTTGGAGTTCACCGTCGAGCAGGAACTGACCCGCAACTTGACCTTTACCGCTTCGTATCTGTCCACTCGCGGGCAGCGGCTGCCGTTTTTCCGCGACATCAACCTGTTCAAACCCACGGACGTGGCCACCTACACGGTCTGCGCCGTGCCCCAGGTGGGCTCCAGCACCACCTGTTCACAGGTCGAGCGAAACATATCGGTCCCCTTCTTCCCGGGGCCAAGCAGCAATCGTCCCAATCCCGCGTTCGGCCGCATCACGACGTTCGAGAGCGTGGTCAACAGTTGGTACAACGGCCTGGTGCTACAGGCCAAACATCGCTTCTCGCACGGCTTCCAGATGCAGGCGTCGTTCACCTACTCTAAGTCTCAGGACGACGATCAGATCTCGCAGACCTTCTTCAGCGCCAACCAGCCCCTGAACCCGTTCAACGTGCGCGACGATTATTCAGTGTCGAACTTCGATCAGCGGAAGCGGTTCACGCTGACGTCCTACTGGATGCTGCCTTTCCACCGGATTGGCTCGCGTCCCCTGCGGGCGGCGCTCGACTGGTTCCAGCTTTCCGGCATCCTCACCCTAGCCGACGGACGACCGTACAATGGCTTCCTCTCGGGGAACCCCTCACCCTCGGGCGTAGGCACCGGTATCCTGGGCGCTGGTGGATCCAGCCGCGTGCCGTGGTATGGACGCAACGTCTTCGTCAACCCCGGCTTGGCTACCACCGACCTGCGCTTGGCGCGGGCCTTCAAGTTTGGCGAGCGGATGAAGCTGGACCTGATCGCCGAGGCGTTTAACCTGTTCAACCGGGTGAACATCAGCGGCATCAACACCACGCAGTACAATGTGCGCGGTTCGGTTCTGTTCCCCAACCCCGCGTTCAATTCTATCTCGGCGACGGGGACGAACCTGACCCGCGAGCGGCAGTTGCAGTTGGGGGGGCGGTTTACGTTCTAGTAGGCAGTAGACAGTCAGCGCTGCACGCGGCCGGAGGCTTCGCCTTTCATCAGGGCCTTCACTTCGTCGACGGTGAAGCGGTTGAAGTCACCGGGGATGGAGTGCTTCAAGCAAGAGGCGGCCACCGCAAACTCGAGAGCCTCCTGGCGGTTTTCGAAGCTGAGCAGACCGTAGATGAGGCCCCCGGAAAAAGCGTCGCCGCCGCCCACGCGGTCCACGATGTGGGTGATGTCGTACCTGCGGCTCACCAGGAAACTCTTCCGATCGTTGAGACAGGCCGACCAGCCGTTGTGGGAGGCGCTTTTGGACTCGCGCAGGGTGATGGCCAGCATTTTCAAGTTGGGGAACTCGCCGAGGACCTTGTCGGACATCTTGTGGTATTTCTCCACGTCCAGGGCGCCTGATTCCACATCCACGTCCAGTTTCACGCCGAGCGCCTTTTGGCAGTCCTCTTCGTTGGCGATGCCGACGTCGACGTGCTGGACCAGCTCGCGCATGACCTCCGGCGCCGACTTGCCGTATTTCCAAAGGTTCTTGCGGTAGTTGAAGTCGCAGGAGACGGTGAGTCCTTTGGCGTGAGCCTTGGTCACCGCCTCGATCGAGAGGTCCGCGGCCGAGGCGCTCAGAGCCGGCGTGATCCCCGTGATGTGGAACCAGGTTGCGCCGTCGAAGGTCTTGTCCCAGTCGATGGAACCCGGCGTGGCGATGGCGATGGCGGCGTTGTCGCGGTCGTAGACGACCTTGGAGGGGCGCTGGTTGGCGCCGGATTCCAGGAAATAGATACCCATCCGGCCCGGCCCGCGCACGATGTAGCTGGTGTCCACGTTGAAGCGCCGCAGCTCGGCGATGACCGCGTCGGCCACCGGGTGGTTCGGCGGCAGCACGGTTACGTAAGAGGTCGGGATGCCGTAGCCGGCGGCGGATACGGCAACATTCGCTTCCCCGCCCCCGAACGTGGCCACGAACGCGCCGGTTTGCAGAATCCGTTCCAGGTTCGGTGGCGCCAGCCGCAGCATGATTTCACCGAAAGTGACGACTCTGTGGGGCATCAGAACCTCGTTAGAATGTAAGCTTATCATGGCCCTGCTCAAAGGTTGCCTAGTGGGCTGTGGATACTTCGGTCGGATCCAGCTCGACGGCTGGCGCCGCGTGACCGGGGCGCGGATTGAGGCGGTGTGCGACGCGGACGCGGCTCGCGCCGAGGCCTGTGCGGCGGAGTTCGACGCCCGGCCCTACACCTAGGCCGAGCGCATGCTGGACCAGGAGCGTCCGGATTTTGTCGATATCGTCACGCGGCCCGCCACGCACCTGCCCCTGGTCCGGCTGGCGGCCGAGCGCAGGATCGCGGCGCTGTGCCAGAAGCCCATGGCTAATACCTGGAAAGAGGCCGTGGAGATCGCCGCCGTAGCCCGGCGGGCGGGCATCCGCCTCATGATGAACGAAAACTGGCGCTGGCAGCCCTGGTATCGGCGCATCCGTCAACTGCTTGGGGGCGGCGCCATCGGGCGGCCCGTCTTTTACCATTTCCACACGCGGCGCCGAGACGGCCTGGGCGACGCCCCTTATCCCAACCAGCCCTACTTCAAGGAAATGCCGCGGCTGATCATCCTGGAGACCCTGGTCCATTTCCTCGACACGGCCCGCTTCCTGTTCGGCGACGTCGAGGAGATCTACTGCCAGACCGAGCGCATCAACCCGGTGATCGCCGGCGAGGATCTGGCGGTGATGGTGGTGCGCCACCGCGGCGGACTCCGAGGCGTGATCGACGGCCACCGCTTTGCCGAACCCGGCGAGGAAGGCCCCGCCATGTGCGAGGCCCGCATTGAGGGTCTGGACGGCGTGCTGGCCTTGGGCTCGAGCGGCGCTGTGTCGTTGGGCTCCGAGCTGGTCTTCGACCCTTTTGGAATCCCCGGCTACAAAGGGGACAGTTGCCGGGCGACCCAGCAGCACTTCGTCGATTGCCTGCGTTCCGGGCATTCGTTTGAGACCGATGCTGATGGGTACCTGGCAACGGTCGCAGCGGTAGAGGCAGCCTATCAGTCGGCGGCTGAGAATAGACCGGTCGTAGTACCGGACCGATAGGCGCGGCTCTTGTCGTGAGCTAGTAACGTGTAATACGATCATCTCGGCGCTCGCGCCGAGCAAACATGCCGTCGCCACCCGCTAAGGATTTCTTCATCAGCTACAACAAGGCCGACCGCGCCTGGGCCGAGTGGATCGCCTGGCAACTGGAGCAGGCCAGCTACAGCACCATCCTCCAGGCCTGGGATTTCCGCCCCGGCTCCAACTTCGTACTGGAGATGCAAAAGGCTGCCAGCGAGGCCCAGCGCACCATCGCGGTACTCTCGCCGGACTACCTCACGTCCCTCTTCACCCAGCCCGAATGGGCCGCCGCCTTCGCGCAGGACCCCACAGGCGAAAAGGGCACGCTGCTTCCGGTGCGTGTCCGCCAGTGCAAGCTCGACGGCCTGCTGGCCCAGATCATCTATATCGACCTGGTCGGACGCGACGAAGCCGCCGCCCGCGAGGTGCTGGTGGCAGGAGTTCGGCACGAGCGCTACGTCCCTTCAACGGCTCCACGTTTTCCCCCGGCCGCCACCGGCGCCCCTCGCTTCCCCGGCGCCCTGCCGGAGATCTGGAACCTTCCCCATCTCCGCAATCCCAATTTCACCGGGCGTGACGACCTCCTCACGGCCTTGCGGGACGCGCTGGCCTCCGGCCGCCCCGCCGCCCTCACCCAGGCCATTCACGGACTGGGCGGCGTCGGCAAGACGCAACTGGCCGTCGAGTACGCCTACCGCCACGCCGCCGAATACTCGATCGTGTGGTGGATCCGCTCCGAAGAGCCAGCCACCCTGGTCGCGGACTATGCCGCTCTAGCCGAGCGCCTCGGGCTGGTTGCCAAGGACTCCGCCAACCGCAAGGCCGCCGTCGAAACCGCCCGGCTCTGGCTCAGCCGCAACGCCGACTGGCTCCTGATCTTCGACAACGCCTCCGACCCTGCCGGCTGCCGCCCCTACCTGCCTGCGGGCGCCGCCGGCCACGTACTTGTCACCTCGCGCAACCCCGCCTGGCGCGGATTGGCCGAGCCCCTCCCCGTCCAGGTCCTGCCGCGGCAGCATGCCGTGGAGTTCCTGCTGAAGCGCAGCGGCCAGCAGAACCCGCATTCCGCCGCCGCGCTGTGCGAAGCCCTGGGCGATCTGCCGCTGGCCCTCGAGCAGGCCGGCGCCTACATCGAGACGACCCCGGGCATTTCGATCGCCGGCTACCTGTCCCTGTTCCAGAGCCGCACCGCAGAACTGCTCCACGAGCGCTCGCCCTCGACCGACTACCCTCGCTCGGTCGCGGCCACCTTCCAGCTCTCTCTCGACCGGCTCCGCGAGGAGGCTCCAGCCGCCCTCGACATGCTCCACCTGCTGGCCTACCTCGCGCCGGATGACATCCCGCGCGACCTCGTCGAAGGCGCGGCCGCAAAGAACCCTCTCGAGTGGAACCGCGCCGTCGCCGCCCTGCGGCGCTACTCCCTGGCCGAGCTGCGCGACGACGCCTTCGCCCTGCATCGCCTGGTCCAGGCCGTGATTCGGGCCTCCCTTAGCGCCGAAGCGGAATGGGCCGAGCGCGCGATGCGGCTTTTGGATGACGCCTTCCCCTTCAAAGGGGACAAAGTCGAGACCTGGACCCGCTCCTCCCGCCTGCTCCCGCACGCCCTGGCCGCCGCCACGCACGCCGAAGCGCTCGCTGTGGCGCAAGAGGCGACCGGCCGCCTGCTGAACCAAGCCGGGCTCTATTTGCTTTCCCGCGCACAACTGGCCGAGGCCGAGGACGCGCTCCTTCGGGCCCTCGCGATCGGTGAGAAGGTCTACGGCCCCGAACATCCCACGGTGGCCATCCGCGCCAACAACATCGGGACGATCCTGAAGGCGAAAGGGGACCTGGAGGGGGCGCTGCGGTACTCCGAGCGGGCGCTCGCGATAGACGAGAAGGTCTACGGCCCCGAGCATCCCACGGTGGCCATCCGCGCCAACAACATCGGGCAGATCCTGCAGGACAAGGGGG
>JACQDI010000717.1 GCA_016201195.1 Acidobacteriota bacterium
GGTCCGCGCGGACGCCAAGGTGACGCGGCAGGACAAGGTGCTGATCGTGTTCGGCGGGCCGAAGCAATGTTACGCACTGGTGAACGCGGCCGAGTATTGGGCCGAAGGCGTGCAGGACTGGTATGACACCAACCGGACGATGGACCATGATCACAACCACATTCACACACGGGCGCAGTTGAAGGACTATGATCCCGAACTGGCCAAGCTCTGTGCAGAGGTGCTGGGCGATTCAGAGTGGCGTTTCGTGTCGCCCCGCACGCGCGTCGGCCAGGGCCACCTCGCGGGCTATGACCCGGTCACCGCACCCAAGGTCGCCAAGTTGGAGCACATCGACCATGCGGCGCAGGACTACTACGACAAATATTGGAAAGACTTCTGGGGGCGATTGCACAAAAAGCATGGCGTGCCGTCCAAGGCGCAGAAATGAATCCTGCGGCGTCTCTCTCGCCGTCGTCGAGCACTCGGCGATGTTCGCGGAGGTTTGTGCTAACGACCAGATCGTGAGACCAAAGGGCTGAGAGAAAGGGGTAACACTCGAACAATAGGAAGCGAGTGTTACATGAATGATAAACCTGTAGTCCAACCACCTCTGCCACCCCGGGGTGGCACGCGGCACCCGGGGCGCAAGCGCTATCCGGCCGCCGTCAAACTCAAAGCCGTCCGCCTGCATCTGGAGGAGGGTTTCAACCAGGCTCTGGTCTGTCAGGAGATGGCCATTGGCTCCAGCAGCCTGGCCGTCTGGGTCAGCCGCTACCGCCAGTTCGGCGAGGCCGGCCTCCAGCCTCAGCGGCACACCGGACCCACCAAGTCCAAGCTCCCCGCCGCCATCACCGAGCAGATCGTCGCGCTCAAACAGCAGCACCCGACCTTCGGCATCAAGCGCATCGCCCAGCTCCTGCGCCGCGTCTTCTTCCTCCCGGCCAGTCCCGAGACGGTGCGCCAGCGCTTGCACGAGGCCAAGCTGATGCCGCCCTCGGTGCCACCCAAGAAGCGCAACCTCACGCGGCCCCGCTTCTTCGAGCGGGCCACGCCCAACCAGATGTGGCAGACCGACATCTTCACGTTCCGCCTCGGTGGCCGTTACGCCTACCTCATCGCCTTCATGGATGATTACTCGCGCTTCATCGTCGGCGCGGACTTGTTCCGCAGCCCCACGGCCCAGGCCGTCATCGAGGTCTATCGCGTCGCCGCCGGCGAGTTCCAGCCGCCCAAGGAGATGCTCACCGACAACGGCCGCCAATACACTTCCTGGCGCGGCACCAGCCGCTTCTCGGCGGAGCTCCAGAAGGATCGCGTCGCGCACTTCAAGTCCCGGCCGCAACACCCCATGACGCTGGGCAAGGTCGAGCGTTTCTGGTCCACCATCTGGCAGGACTTCCTGGTCCGCGCCCAGTTCGAGAGCTTCGAGGTCGCCCGGGAGCGCATCAAGCTCTGGATCAAATACTACAACCACAAGCGGCCCCATCAGGGCATCGGCGGCCTTTGCCCCGCCGACCGCTTCTTCGAGATCCAGAATGAGCTGCGCTCCACGATCGAGAAGGGCATTGCCGACAACCTCCTCGAACTGGCCTTGCGCGGCAAACCCCAGGCACCCTTCTACATGGTGGGCCGCATGGACGGCCAGTCCGTCGTGCTCCGCGCCGAGAAGGGCAAGCTCAAGCTCAGTGTCACCAATCCGCTCGACTCCACCCCGCAAGAACTCACCTACGACCCGCAAACCCAACCCACCCATGAACAACGAAAAGCCACAGCCCCAGCCCAAAACCAGAACCCGCTCCCCACGCAAACCCAGCCCGAACTTCAACGCCCAGGAGAAGGCGCAGGCGGTCCTGGCAGTCTGGACGGAACGCGCCAAACCGGCGGAGGTCTGCCGCCAGTTGCACATCAACTGGATCACCTTCCAGCAATGGCAGCGCCGGGCGATGGAGGGCATGCTCCAAGCCTTGGAGCCGCGCGTGAACCTGGCGCAGGGCCAGGCCTTGAGCCCGCGCCTGCGCTCGCTCCTGCAGCAGCAACAGCGCTCAGCCTCCTTGGACAAGCTCTCGGCCAAGCTGGATCAGCTCACCAAGCTTGCACCCAAGCCGGACTCGGCGCAGAAAGCGGGGTAAATGAACCCTGCCCAGCAAGCCCGCCAGCGGGCCTCCCTCATCCTGCAAGTGCAGGCCGGCCAGTTGACGGCGACGCAGGCAGCGCAGTCGTTGGGGGTCTCTCGCAAGACCTACTATCAGTGGGAACGCCGTGCCCTGCAGGGCATGGTGGACCAACTCACCCAGCGTCCGCCGGGCCGGCCCCAGAAGCCGGACGACCCGGAGAAGACGGCGCTGCGCCAGCAGCTCCAGCAAGCTCAGGCCAAACTCCAGGCGGCCAAACAACTGGCGGAACTACGAGCGGTCCTGCGCGATCTGGATCGACCGGCCTCTAAAAAAAAGCCGAGACCCTCAAAAAAGTAATCACCATGAGCGAGGCCATTGTCACTCACACCGGGTTCAGTTACCGGCGCGTCTGTCGTGGCCTCGCTCTGCCTTTCTCCACCTTCCAGCGCTGGCGGCTGCGTCTCCATCGCGGCCTGCCTCTGCTTCAGTCACCCGGTCCCAAGAAAACCGGCCCGCTCCCGCTGGCCCAGCTTCAGCCCGAACTCGCAGCCTTGCCGCACCGGCGCCAGCGCACGCGGGGCACCACGCTGCTTTATCGCCGCCATCAGTCGAGCCTTTCACGCCGCAAGCTCAACGCCCTCGTCCACGCGGAACGCGCCCGCCAAAAGCGCCAGCGCCGCCTTGCCTGGCAGCGACTCACCTGGCTCCGGCCCAACACCGCTTGGGCCATCGACGCCACCGAGCATGTCGCCGACCAGGCCGGCCGCAAACTTTACCTCGTCGCCATTCAGGACCTCGCCAGCGGCCTGCGCCTCCCACCGCTGGTCACCGCCCATCTCCATGGCCCCACCATCGCCGGGCATCTGCGCCTGCTCTTTGCCCAGCACGGCACCCCGCTCTTCCTCAAGCGCGACAACGGCAGCGTCTTCAACGACCACGCCATGGAAGCTTTGCTCACCCACGCCTGCGTCCTGCCCTTGAACAGCCCCAACGCCTGCCCCCGCTACAACGGCGCCATCGAGAAAGGCATCCGCGACATGAAAGCCAGCCTCCTTCCCTGCCTCCCCGCTCCGCGCCACTGGCAACCCTCGCACGTCGCTCCCTACATCCGCGCCGTGCTCCATCTCGAAAACTCCAAGCCCAGACGCCGCCTCGCCGGCCAGAGCGCCGTCACCACCTTTTACCAGCGCCCCAGGCTCCGCCCTTCACGCCGCCAGCGCCACCTCACTTTCGCATGGATAAAAGCCCGTGCGGATGCCACAGTGTCTCACACCATGAGCCCAAACCAGCAGAGCTGCCAACGCGCCTGGCGCGGCGCCGCCCTGTCTTGGCTCCGCCGCCAAGGCCTGGTCAAGCTCACCAAAGCAAAAACAAAACAAACAAAAACAAATCCCGAACTGTTACCCCTTTTTTGAACCCAAAAATCTCATTATCTCCCGTGACGCACA
>JACQDI010000120.1 GCA_016201195.1 Acidobacteriota bacterium
ATATCTGGGTTCGAGATCAATTCCAGAACAGTCGTGACGCAGTTCGCAAAGATATTGGCGCGACCTTAAACCGCCTGCGAGAGGCACGGAACAAAGCGGACTATCGAGACGTGGTCCAGGGTTGGCGGGACATGGCAATCAAGGCACTCGCAGATGCCGAGGAGACGATCGAGGCGTTAGCCAGCTTGAACAAATCCCCAAAGTGACATATAACGGGGCCATGGCATTCGATTACTCCGAGAAGCCGGCGATCGAAGGCGGCCCGAAAGCCAAGCGCACCCCGTTCCCTGCCCGCGAGCGGCACGGGGAGCTGGAGAAGCGGTATCTGGCCGAGGTGATCGACTCCGACATGCTGTTCTACTTCGCCGGGACCAAGGTGTACGAGCTCCAGAAACGGTTTGCGGCCATGTACGGCAAGAAGCACTGCGTGGCCTGCTCAAGCGGGACGGCAGCGGTGCATATCGCTCTGGGCGCGCTGCGCCTGCCGGCGGGAAGCGAGGTGATCGTTCCCGCCATCACCGATATGGGGTCGCTGACCGGATTGCTTTACCAGGGGCTGGTGCCGGTGTTCGCGGACGTGGATCCGGACACGCTGAACATCGATCCGGCGTCGGTGCGCCGGCGGATCACTGCCCGGACCAGGGCTATTCTGGCCGTGCATCACAGCGGTCTCGCCGCCGACATGGACGGCCTGCTCGACCTCGGGATACCGGTAGTCGAGGACTGCGCCCAGGCTTACTACTGCGAATACAAGGGGCGGCTGGCGGGGACCATGGGAGCGATCGCATCCTTTTCCCTCAACCACTTCAAGCACATCACGTGCGGCTCGGGGGGGATGGTGCTCACCGACGACGACCAACTGCGTTACGTGGCGTCGCTGTTTGTCGACAAGTGCTTCCAGCGCGAGGAGAAGATCCGGAACCCCTTTTTCCTGGCCCCCAATTACCAGATGACGGAATTGCAAGGGGCGGTGGCGCTGGCCCAACTAGAGCGCGTGGAGGGGATTGTGACCGCCCGCAACCGGCTGGGCACACGATTGAACGAGCTGCTGCGCGAAGTCCCCGGCGTCACGCCGCAAAAGGTTCCCACAGGATCGAGGCACAGCTACTTCATGTACCTGTTCCGGGTGGACCTGGAGAGGCTGGGATGCACGGCGCGGGAATTCTCCGCGGCGCTGGCTGCTGAAGGGATCCCCAACGAGGCACACCAGATCACCGGCGGCCGCCCCGTCTATCTTTACGATATCTTCCAGAACCGCTCGGCTTTCCCGGGCACCGAGTATCCGTTCGACCGCGTGTACCGAAAGGGCGATTGTCCTGTGGCCGAGGAGGCTTACAGCCGCTGGATCACGATGAGCCTCTACGAGCAGTACGCCGAAACCGACATCGAGGAGATCGCGTTCGGCATCGGCAAAGTGGCGCGGCACTTTGCCGGGATGAGGATTGAAAGGACCGTCTCGGCTTGAAGGGTCTCCGCTGGTGGATCGGCGGGATGCTTTTCGCCGTCACCATCCTCAACTACATCGACCGGCAAACGCTGAGCGTGCTCGCGCCCATCCTCCAGCAGGAGTACCGCTGGTCGAACAGCGATTTCGCGACGATCCTGATCGCTTTCCGCGTGGCGTACACCATCATGCAGTCGGTCTTCGGCCGGGTGCTGGACCGGATCGGCACGCGCCGGGGCATGACGTTGAGCGTGACGTTCTACTCCCTGGTCGAGGTGCTGACCGCCTCGGCGCAAGGGATCACGGGGTTCCGCGTGTTCCGGTTCCTGCTGGGGTCGGGAGAGGCGGCCAACAATCCGGGGGCGGCCAAAGCGGTGTCGGAGTGGTTTCCGGCGCAGGAGCGGGCCTGGGCGGTGGCGCTGTTCGACAGCGGCTCTTCGATCGGTGGCGCAGTCGCGCCTTTCTTGGTTCTGTTTATCTACCGCCACTTCGGAAGCTGGCGGCCGGCGTTTGTCTTCACGGGACTGTTGGGAGCGTTGTGGATCGTCGCTTGGCAGCTTCTGTATCGCACGCCCGAACAACACCCGAGAATCACACCGGAGGAGCTGGCCCACATCCAGCGAGGGCGTGCCTCGACGCCAGGCGCGACGCTGCCGCCGGTCCGCTGGGCCAAACTACTCGGGTATCGCCAGACGTGGGGAATCGTGCTGGGCCGCTTTCTGCTTGATCCCTACTGGTTCCTGGTCGCCGACTGGTTCGCCATTTACCTGGCGAGCAAGGGGTTTCAGCTCGAGCAGAGTGTGTTGGGGTTTTGGGCGCCGTTTCTGGCGGCCGATCTGGGCAACTTCTTCGGAGGCGGCCTGTCGAGCTTCTGGATTCGCCGCGGGTGGCCCGTGGGGCGGGCGCGACGCGCGGTGTTGCTGATCTTCGGCCCGAGCATGCTGCTGCTCATCCCGGCCGCGTTCACGTCCCACTACGTGACGCTCATGCTGCTGTTCGCTTACGCCAGCTTCGCGTATGCCGCCTGCTCAACGATGTTCCTGTCGCTGCCAGCCGACGTGTTTCACACCCGGGCTGTGGGCTCGGTCAGCGGAATGGGAGGCACCGGGGCCGGCATCGGGACACTGATCTCCACCTACCTGATCGGTCGCATCACCGACCGGCTCTCGTTCCAGCCGGTGATCATCGCCGCGTCGATCATTCCGTGCGTGGCGACGCTGGTCTTCGTTTCGCTGGTGCGGGCGCGGAGGGAACCGGATCCGGACGGGATCGTGCTCAACTTTTAGGGCGATCCCGCAGCCGATAGACCAGCTTCAGGCCCGACCAGACGTTGTCCACCGCGCAGACCTTCACATCCACCAGGCCGTGGGCCACTGCGATGTCGCGGACGGCGTTCTCGTTGAGGTCGGTAAAGACCTTGGAGGCGCGCTTCGGCCAGGAAACCCAAAGCACGCCTGCCGGCGCCAGGCTGGCTTTTAAGCTATGGAACATGTTTTCAAGGTGTTTTCGTTCTTTGGTGAAGTAATGGATGAAGTCCTTAAGGATCTTCGAGCCAGGTCTGACCCCCAGCTTTTCGACCAGCGGCCGCTTGGAATATGGAGCCATGGTTAGCTCAGGCCGTTCCGCGGGGCGAACAAATTCCCTACCGAGACACACGACCCCATAGCCACCAGCAACGCTATGTTCTGATGGACCAACCGCCGCAGGCTAAAACTCCACTTTCAGTCCGAACTGCAAGATCCGCGGCCCGCCATCGGTCGACGTGATCCGGCCGAAATCCGAGCGGCCGAGCGTGTTGCTGGGCACGCCGAGCTGGGGCCGGTTGAACAGGTTGAAAAACTCCGAAAGGAGCGACAGCCGCATTCCCTCGCGGAGAGGCAGTGGAAAGACGCGGGAGACGCGCAGATCGGTGTTGGCGTACCCGGCACCGCGCAGGACGTTGCGGCCCAGCGTTCCGAAGGTGCCCGCGCTGGCCTGGGCCACGGCGCTGGTGTCGAAGTACCGGGCGATCCTTTGGCCGCGGCTGCCGCCGGTGAGGGTGAGGTTGCCGGCCAGATCGGCGTAGCTGGAGGTGGTGCTGCCGCCGCCGGAAGCGCCGCCCGTGCGGTCGCCCGAACTCCTGATGCTGAAATTCCGGCCGGACTGCAGCGTGACGATGCCGCTCGTCTGCCAGTGCCCAAAGATGGCGCTGACCGCTTTCGATTGCAGCGGCTTACCCGGATCGGGCAGGTCCCACACGAACGAGGTCACGAGGCGCTGCGCGTGGTCATTGTCGGCACGACCCCGGGTATAAAAGAAATTGAACGGGTTCACGATGAGGTTGTCCTGAACGTTATTGTTGACGGAATTGTAGTCGATGTTCTTGGACCAGGTGTAGCTGCCGTGCACGCTGAATCCCCGGCTGAAGCGCTTGTTCACCGAGACCTGGAGCGAGTTGTAGATCTGGTTGAGGCCGGTGAACAGCGTAAAGATCTGCTGATATTCCTGGCGGGGGCGGCGCTGGTCGATGGCGCCAAGGTTCTGCTGGAGCGTCTTCGAAAAATCGTAAATGGGGGCGTTCTGATCGAAGTCGGCCATCAGGTGCGTGGCCTTGGTTCCCACGTAGCCCACGCGCAGGAGCCAGTCGCCGCCGAGTTTGCGCTCGATGGTGAGGTTCCAGTTCTGCACGTAGGCCTGGACGAACTTGTCCTCGAGCGAGGTGGTTTGAAACGGGAGCTGGAAGGGGGTCTTGGGGTCGAAGTCGCCGGAGAAGGGGAACAAGTTGAAATTCTGGCGGTCGGCGTAGGGGTTGTCAAAAACGCCGTCACGGAAATTGACCGTGAAGCTGAACGGCGTCTGGGTGTTCATGTTGTTGAGCAGCCACATTTCGGGCGTGTCGTAAAAGATCCCGTAGCCGCCGCGGATGCTGGTCTTGCCGTCGCCCTTCACGTCCCAGGCGAAACCGAAGCGGGGGCCGAGATTATTGAGATCGGAGCGGGTGCCGGCCTTGGGAATGGTCCCGCTGGGGATCTGGTCGCCGGGGAAGAAGAGTCCGGGCGGGGCGTTGACAAAATGCGGGGAGCGGATTGCCTTGGCATATTCCGCCTGGCGGAATTGGACCTCGCGGTCTTTCAGGTCGGTGATCGGCGTATAGGGCTCCCAGCGGAGGCCGAAGTTGAGGGTGAGCCGGGGGGTCAAGCGGAAGGTGTCGCCGCCGTAGAAACCCTGGTAATGGTAGCGGCGGAACTCGATTTCGCCGTTGGACTGGCGGAAGGTGGAGAGCAAGCCCAGCACGTAGTCGGCTTGGTCAAAGCCGGTGTAGACGCCGTTGAAGCGGAACACGCCGGAGCCGTTGAATACATTGTATTCGTTGTATCTGGAGGTCATCAGGTCCGCGCCCCAGGTGAAGTTGTGCCGGCCCCGCAC
>JACQDI010000718.1 GCA_016201195.1 Acidobacteriota bacterium
CTGGACACAGCTCGCCGAGCGGCGGTGTTGCGGGCGCTCGAAGAGGTCTGCACGTACCGCTGTTGGACCTTGTGGGCCGCTCACGTGCGCACCAATCATGTCCACGCGGTAGTGCAAGCTGACGCTCGACCAGAGAAGATTATGAATGACTTCAAGTCTTAGGCCAGCCGTTTGTTGAACCGCATCAAGGTCGATGAAATGGGTCGAAAGCGGTGGGCCCGACATGGCAGTACTCGATGGCTGTGGAAGAGCGATCACGTGAGCGCGGCCATTCGCTATGTGCTCGACGAGCAAGGTGAACGCATGGCTACATTTGAGGCGCTCCACCCTGAGGTACGATGATAAATCTGCGGCACCGCTCCCTTACGGTCGCGGCTCTGTAACCCTTGGAAATGCGAAGCGGCACTTCTTCTTACGGTCGCGGCTCAGAATGGTTCCCACTCACCGCGCGCCGACCAGCTTACGGGATCACGCCGTACTCACCAGCTTTGTCCCACTCGGGAAAGCCGAGGCCGTTCTGGTCATACACGACCTTGCCGTCGCGGACGGTCAGCACGCATTCCAGTTTCTTTGTGCCCATGTACTTCTTGCTCCAAGCATCCTTAAAGGCGAAGACGCCGGTCTGCAGATCAAAGACGGCAATGTCCGCGGTTTGCCCTACGCCGAGGGTGCCCAGCTCGGGGAAACGGTGGATCTGCCGAGCGGGGTGGACCGTCGCGCGCAGCACGGCGTCCTGGAGGCTCATGCCCAAGTTGATCAGTTTCGACATGCAGTTCGCCATGTCGGGCTGGATGATGAGAATGTTGGCGGCGTGCAAGTCGGTGGAGATGGAGTCGGGCGGGAATCCCTGGGCCATGGCCTGGGTGGCGACCGGCCACAGGAAACTGCCCGCGCCGTGGCCGAGGTCGAACAGCACGCCGCGCCTGCGGGCTTCCAGCATGTAGGGCTGCACCTTGCCGGTGAAGCGGTTGACCAGCTCCAGTTGCCGGTCGTTGTAAGTATGGGTGTGCATGTCGCCGGGACGGAGCACGTCGAGCACCTTCTCGCGCGTGTTGCGCTCGGTTCCGGTGAGGATGCGGTCGTCCACGATGATCGGTGTCCCGGAGAGCCGGCCCGCCTCCTCCGCACGTCGAATGGCCGTCCATCCAGGGCGCATGAAGTGGGCAGTCTTGATGCCTACGAGGAGGTTGGGGTACTGCTTGATCTTGGCGGCGGTGGCTGCGGGATCCATGTCCTCGGTGTTGTTCTCGGCGTCGTCGCCGGTGATTCCCCCGCCGACGATGTTCAGAAACACCAGGACGCGGGTCCGGGACTTGTCGATGATCTTCGACTTGAAGTCCTCGAAGGTCCGCCAGCCGCTGGTGCCGGCGTCAACCACGGTGGTGGTGCCCGCGAGCAGGGCCGTGTCGTCGGGAAACAGCGACCCGGAGCCGCCCTTGACATAGACGTGGGCGTGGAGGTCAATCAGGCCGGGGGTGACGTAGAGGCCGCGAGCGTCGATGGTCTTCTTGGCCGGATCGGTGAGGTTGCGCTCGACGCGTGCGATTTTGTTCCCGGTAATCGCCACATCCATCACGCCGTCGATCTTGTTCGCCGGGTCGATGACATGTCCGCCCTTGAGGACAAGATCGTACTGCCCAAAGACAGCCACCGAGGTACAGAGACATAAAGCCAGGGAATTGACGATGGCGCGATTGACGATAGATGATTTTTTCATCTCTGTGTTCTCTGTGCCTCTGTGGCTAAGAATCTAGAAAAGATACTTTAGCGCAAACTGCAACTGGCGATTGTCAAGCCAGGTAGCGTTGATCTGTCCGAAGGCCGGACCTCCCAACTGCGAGCTGGGAGCGCGAAATTGCGGCGTGTTGAACAGGTTGAAAGTCTCGAACCGGAACTGGAAGCGCTGGCTCTCCTTGACGGGAAACTCCTTGAATACCCCGACGTCCCAGGTCTTGATCCCCGGCTGGCGCAGCGGGCTGCGGCCGACGTTGCCGAACTTGAGGCTGGCGAACTGGAAGGCGGCGGTGTTGAACCACAGGGACGGGTCGGGGTGGTCGAGCTTCGGGTTCTGTCCCGGAACGAAATCGGGGCGCTGCGGCGAGGCCCCGGTGTTCTGGCGGTTGCCCTGCTGGGTGATCGAGAAGGGGAAACCGGACTGGTAGGTCACGATGCCGTTGAACGACCAGTTCTTGAGCAGCAGCGCCGGCGCGCCGCGCCAATCCCGGGGGACGGGAATGTTCCACAGGAAGCTGTTGGCCAGGCGGTGGCGATAGTCGAAGCCGGAGTTGCCGCGCTCGCAAGCAAAGCAGTTCTGATCCTGAATGCCGTTGGTGACAAAGGCGGGCGACTCGTTGGTGCCGAAATTCTGGTCGATGTTGTGGGCCCAGGTGTAGGAGGAGAGGAAGGAGAAGCCGCGGGAGAAGCGGCGCTCGCCCCGCACCTGTAAGGACTGATAATAGGCCTTGGCGTCGCTGCCGAGGTAACGGATCACGCCCCACTTGGGCAACGGGCGGCGGGGCTGCACGGCTCCGGGCGCCGGCGGCGCGTTGTTGGTGTTGCGGGTGTTGTCCAGGTGGGAGGTCTGGCTGCCGACGTAAGCCAACTCCAGAGCGGTGGATGGCGTCAACTGGCGCTGCACGGCGGCGCTCCACTGGGCGTTGTAGGCGTTGACCCGGTCCGGAGGCACGGCCTGCACGGTCAGCGGCGGCTCGGCGGCCTCTCTGCCGATGGGATACGCGTTTTTGAGGGTCAGCCCGAGGGGATTGGCCGCGTCGCCGACGAACTGGACGCGGAATACGCGGGCCGGATTGGTGATGACGGTGAGATTGTTGATCTGGTTGATGTTGTTGTAGACGCCGGCGCCCAGCCGCACCACCCACTTGGCGGACGGGCGATAAGCCAGGCCGACGCGCGGCCAGAGGCGGTTGCGCTCGGCGTGATAGAGGTCGACAACCTGTTTGCTCAGAAGGTCTTCCGGAAACAGGTAGCCGCCGGGACGGTCGAAACGAAGAGTGTGCGGATACCCGTACCTCTCATTGACCGGGGTGGCGTAGTCGTAACGGACGCCGAGGTTGGCGGTGAGGTTGCGCGTGACCTTCCATTCGTCCTGGAAATAGAAGGCGTAAGTCTGCTGGCGGTACTGGATGGGAAAGATGCCGTCGGGCGTTTGCGAAAGTGACAGCATGCCGAGCATAAAGTCGGCGGGGGCGTTGCCGGTGACCTGGCCGTTGAACTCCAGGCGGCCGCGGGCGTCGTTGGAGCCGGAGCGAGACATGCGAAGGCGTCGGAAGTCGAGGCCCATCTTGAAGGAGTGGACCCCGCGCACCACGGTGAGGTTGTCGACGTACTGATAGGTCTCGGTGACGTTGAAGTCGGGAAGCAGGCCCGAATCGCCCATGTCGAGGTAGCCGGAGACGAACGCCGGGACGATGCCGGTCTCAAAGGGCGTCAGGCGCCGCGGTTGGCGCGTCTCGGGGTCGAGGCCGCGCACGCCGCGGATTCCCAGCGACTCGGGGTCGAAGTCAGTGTCGGTGCGGATGCCCTTTTGCAGGCTGTGAATGCGATTGAACCCGACCTTCGCCTCGTTGAGCACGTTGGGGCTGAAGATGTGGATGTGGCTGATCACCGCGTTGCGGGCGGCGAGGCGGCCCTTGGTCGAGGAGAAGTAGTTGAGCGGGATGCTGGGGAACCCGTAGTTGTAGATGGCGACACGGGAGAAGAGCTTGTCTTTCGAGCTGAAGTTGTGGTCGCCGCGGACAAAATACTGGTTGATGTCGTTGATCTGGGCGTCGAAGCCGGCGAGATTGGCGGCGCCCGTCACGTTGGGCAGGGGGTGATAGTTCAAGTAGCTCCGGGAAATCGGCTCGATGCGGTCGGCGGGAATGATGTTATTGGGCAAGAAGCCGCCGAGCGGGTCGCGCAGGCGGGTCGAGAGCGAGGAGAAATCACCGCTGCGATAAGGGATCGGGAGAACGGAGCCGCGGGAGGCGAGGTCCTGCTTCTCGCGCTGTCCTTCATAGTTGAACATCCAGAAGGTCTTATCATGACCGTTGTAGACCTTGGGGATATAGACCGGGCCCGAGATGACGGCTCCGAACTGGTTGCGCTGCAAAGTGTCCTTGCTGAGCGGCGCGGGGCGGAAGTAATTGCGGGCGTCGAGATGGTCGTTGCGGAGAAACTCAAACAGAGCCCCATGCACGTTGTTGGCGCCGGGCTTGGTGTGGATCTCGACCTGGGCGCCGGCGTTGTTGCCGTACTCGGCCGAGTAGGTGGCGGCGTGGACCTTGAATTCCTCGATGGCCTCGATGGAGGCCTTGAAGAAGGTGCGGTTGGTGATGTTCCAGGCGGTGTTGATGCCGTCGTAAAGGATCTGGGCCTGGTGCTCGCGCACGCCGTTGGCGCTGACGGTGATGCCGAAGTCCGTGCGGTTGTAGCGGCCGGTGACGGTGCCTTTGATGACGCCGGGCATCAGGCCGGCCAGGTTGGCGAAGTTGCGGCCGTTCAGCGGCAGGTCCACCACGCGCTTCTGCTCCACCACGTTGCCGAGCGTCGCGTCCTCGGTGTTCAGCAGCAGGACCGAAGCGCTTACCTCGACGCTTTCGGCCACGGCCCCGACCTGCAAGGTGAAATCGACGCGGGCCTTCTGATTCAACTGGAGAACCAGGCCGGAGCGCACCTCGGTGCGGAAGCCCTGGCGTTCGGCGCGGACGGTGTACTCGCCCGGGGCCATCAAGGGGAACGTGAAGGTGCCTGACTCGCCGGTGGTCACCCGGCGGATCTGGCCGGTGGCCACGTGGGTGGCAGTCACCTCGGCGCCCGCGATCACGGCGCCGCTGGAATCCTGCACGATGCCGAGAATCTCGGTCGATTCGCCGCCCTGGGGCAGGCCGGGAATCACGGCCAGAAGAAACGTTAACGCAAGCCTCGTTCGCATAAATCTCCC
>JACQDI010000719.1 GCA_016201195.1 Acidobacteriota bacterium
CTCTACCACCACCTCGTTCGCCGGCCTGACCTTGTAGTCCACTTCGGTGAACTTCCAGCGGACGATGCCTTGGCGGTCGATCACGTAGGTGGTCGGGTGGGGCAGGAAGCGGCCTTTCTGGGCGGCGGGCTGGTTGAGCAGGCCGTAGCGGTTGATCACCGCGTGGTCGGCGTCGGAAAGCAGGATCATGCGCAGCTCGCCGGGGGCCTTGTCCAGCACCTTCTTGGCCATCTTCTCCAGGTCGGGCTTGGAATCCGGAGCCACCGCCACCACCTGCGCGTCGCCGGTCAGGCTTTGCAGCTTCACGAGCTGCGCGGTGCAGTAGGGTCACCAATGGCCGCGATAGAAGACCAGCACGACGCGCTTGCCGCGGAAGCCGGAGAGCGTTACGGGGCGGCCGTCGGCTGCTTCCAGGGTGAAGTCGGGAGCGGGCTGGCCGGCCTGCACGCGATTCAGGTCGGCCGGCGGCAGGTCGCGGCCGTCCTTCGGCCCCAGGGCCGGCGTGGCGGCCAGGGCCGCGGCCGAAAGCAGCAGCACAGCAGTCCAGGCTCTCATGCTCATGGGACGCGGCCAGGCCCGAAAGGTGACACTCATTTCTTGAACAGGTTCTCGAAGGCCTGTCGCGGATCGTCCGGCCGCGAGGGGCCGGGCGCCCCGGCGGAGCCGCCGGAGGTCGTCTCGCGCTCGCTCGACATGCGAATCTCGTAGAACGTGCAGTCGTTGAGAACGTCCTTGGGTGAAACGCGCGCGGGAATCGGCTGCGTGCATTCCCAGCGGGTCGAGGTGTCAAAGTGCACACACTGCTTGCAGCAGTGCAGCTCGAACCGGCACTTAGCGCATTGGCCGTTGGGGTCAAATCCTTTCGGGAGCAGGGTGCCGCAACTGGCACAGCGGGCGACGGTCACGCGGGGCGGGAACTTCGGGGTGCGGGGGCCGATGCGGTCGCCCCCGGGCGGCCCCTGGGTTCGCGGCCCCTGGGTTCGCGGCCTCTCGGGCCGCTTCTCGCGGTCGCGGTCGCTATCCATGTAGCCGCGTTGCCGGTATTTCCGATCGTCCATGGCGGGCTAAGCGTTCTCTTTCTTTTTGTACTGCTCGACCTGGGAGCCGAAGGGGCCTTTGCCGGTGCGGCTCAGCAGCACGCGCTGCTCCTCGCCGCTCATCGGGCGGAAGGATTTGGCCGCGGCCACGTTCTCTTCCAGGTATTCCAGCTTGTCCATGCCGGAAACTACCACGTCCACGTCCTGGCTCCAGGCGAAGCGCAGGCATTCCGGAATGGTGGCGATGTGGTTCTTGGTGATGTTGCCGATGGCGTTGCTCTTGATGGAGATGATGCCCAGACCCTTTTTCCGCGCCGCCGGCAGCACCGCCTGGATGAAGCTCAGGTAATGCGGGTCGATCAGGTTGACCGGACATTGCAGCGTTTCCCAACCTTCATAGCCGTGGAGCAGCTTCAGATGCACCTGCGGGTCGTGATGCCCGGTGAAGCCGATGTGCCGCACTTTGCCATCCTGCTTGGCCTGGACCACCGCCTCCAGCGCCCCGTTGGGGCCGAAGATGCGGTCCACTTCGTCCGGCCGGCTGACCTCGTGGCACTGCCACAGGTCGAGATAGTCCGTGTTCATGCGCCGCAGGCTATCCTCGAGCTGTTTCTGGGCGCCGGCCCGGTCCCGGAAGTGAGCCTTGGTCATCAGAAATATCTTCTGCCGCCGGCCTGCGGTGAGCGCCTTGCCGTAGATCTCCTCGCTGCGCCCGTCGTGATATTTCAAGGCGCAGTCGAGGAAGTTGATCCCCAGGTCGACGGCGCGGTGCACGATCCGGATCGCGTCGGCGTCGGAATTGCCGGCGGCCATGTGGAATCCGCCCAGAGCCAGGATGGCCACATCCATCCCCGTCTTGCCGAGGCGTCGATGGGGGATCGGGGTGTCGGCCAGCGCCGGAGACGCGGCCACGGCGGTTGAAACCTGCAGGAATTGGCGTCGATTCACGGGGTGCTCCTAAACTGCGGGTTATGGCCCAAACCCACAACCAGCTTTCTTACGCGTCCTTGATCCACGCGTGCCGGGGGTCGTCGCTCCAGGCGCCGTACGTGCGGCCCTCTCCGGCCAGCGCCCAGGTATAGTTCAGAGTATAGCCTGGAAAAGCCGCCACCGGGTGATAGCCACGCGGAATCAGGACCGTGTCACCGTCCTCGACGGTGTAGGCGCAATCGAACGGGTCCGGGTCGGCCGGATCGGTGTAGACACGCATGAACCCAAAACCGCCTCGCGGCTCGACCTGAAAGAAGTATACCTCTTCCATGGGAACTTCGGAAGGGGGGGCCTGGCGGTCGTGTTTGTGCGGGGGGCTGGACGACCAGTTGCCCGGCTCGTTCACCGTCTCCCCCACGATCAGGTGAGCGGCGTCCACGTTGTCGGCGATGTGGGTGTGGACGGTGCGCACCCAGTTCTTTTTCCCTACCTGCTTGCTCAC
>JACQDI010000720.1 GCA_016201195.1 Acidobacteriota bacterium
CGGCGAACAGCAGGCAAAAGCAGTATAACGACGTCCTCATAATGACTCCCATGATTCCTTCAGAATAGTCGACCGCGGAGACAGAAGGCAAGCTATAGGCCATGGCCTCCCAGGCAAGAATCACGGAAGACGGCAGTACCTACTTCAAATGGGGAGCTCCGAGGTCCGGCTCGAGTTCCTCAATAACGGCCAGCATCCGCTCGTATTCCTGTTCGGTTTCAATCACGACGGGCAGAGGCTTTCCCAGCAAGCCGCGAGCTTACGCCACAGTTCACGTGCGCGGCCGATCGTCGCGGATGCCCATCGTGTCCTGCCGCGGCTCGGAGGCGCACTCTACCGCCAATACCGACACGGGCGAATCCGGCGCCCGGGCCGGCAGGCCGGTAAAGCGCACCCGGAAACGCTCTTGCTGGAAGGGGACGTTCTTGCCGGTGGCCAGCAGGCGCGCCGACTTCACCTCGCTGCTGAGCCCGCCGATCGATAACTCCTCGCCCGGCCAGAAGTGCACATGGATGTAGAGCGTGTTGCCTTTCCGAGTGAAGTTGGCGAACTGCGAGCGGTTCACCCGGCAGCGCTCGGCGCCATAAATGGTGTGGCCGTTGCGGTCCATCCACCGGCCCACGGCGGTTAAAATGCGCACCGATTCCTCGGGAATCGAGCCGTCGGGCTTGGGCCCGATGTTGAGCAGGTAATTGCCGCCGTCGCGCGCGCACCGGACGAGGTTGCGCACGATCTCTTTGGGGCTCTTCCACGCGTCGTCAGCGGCGTGGTAGCCCCAACTGTCGTTCATGGTCATGCAGGCTTCCCACGCCCGGCCTTCCTTTTCGGGGACGATTCTCTGCTCCGGCGTCCCGAAGTCTTCCGGCAGCTTGGAGCGGTTATTGAGGATGATGTCCGGCTGCACCTCGCGGACCATGCGGTTCATCTCGGCCGATTCCCAGCCTTCGGCGTCGAGAGGCCAGGCTACGTCGTACCAGAGGATATCGAGCTTGCCGTAGTTGGTGCAAAGCTCGCCCACCAGGCCCTGTGTATACTCGACGAATCGCTCCCGCGCGGCCTCGTCGCGCCCGCAGCGGGCGCCGTCGGGGTGGTGCCAATCCATGAGCGAGTAGTAGAGGCCCACGCGCAAACCCTCGGCGCGGGCGGCGTCGAAATACTCCTTCACCAGGTCGCGGCCACAGGCCTGTTTCGGCGCGCAGTAGTTGGTGTTCTTGCTGTCGAACAGGCAGAAGCCCTCGTGGTGCTTCGAAGTCATGACCATGTACTTCATGCCCGCCTGCTTGGCGAGCCGGGCCCAGTCGCGCGCAGCGTTGGGCTTGGGCCGGAAGCGATCGGCCAGCTTCTCGTATTCGGGCACCGGAATGCCCTCGTTTTCCATCACCCACTCGTGGCGGCCGAGCACGCTGTAGAGGCCCCAGTGAATGAACATGCCGAACTTGGCCTCGTGCCACCAGCGCATCCGTCGCGCGCGGTCCTGCTCGGCCGCATCCTGCGGCGCCGCCGCCAGTCGCGTCGCTACCGCCCCCATCGCCATCGCATTCAGGGCTTCACGCCGGGATAGCTTCATGATCGTCCTCCGCTGTAGTTGATTCGCGTTCATTCGCGGCCATCAGCCCATGTTACAATGACGCGGCCAGGAGGAGTACATGCGCGTTGCGGTGGGCGCGGATCACGGGGGATTTTCGCTAAAGGACGAAATCGCGCAGTGCTTGCGGAAGGCCGGCCACGAGCCGCTCGATTTGGGCGCCCACACCTACGATGCCGACGACGACTACCCCGACTTCGCGCGCGCGGTGGCCCAGGCCGTGGCGGGCGGGCAAACCGAGCGCGGCATCCTTATCTGCGGCAGCGGCGTGGGCGCCTCTGTCGCCGCCAATAAGTTCCGCGGCGTCCGCGCCGGCCTTTGCCACGACACCTACTCAGCCCACCAGGGCGTCGAGCACGACGACATGAACGTGCTCTGCCTCGGCGCCCGGATCATCGGTCCGGCGGTGGCGGTGGAGTTGGTGCTGGCCTTTGTGGGCGCCCGCTTTTCGGGCGAGGAACGCCACGCCCGCCGTCTGAAGAAGGTTCTCTCCTTCGAGTAATGCCCCCGGTTCTCTACCTGCACGGGTTTGCCTCCGGACCCACCTCCAGCAAGGGAGTCTTCTTTCAGCAGCGCTTCGCTGCGCGGGGCGTCGAGGTGGACCTCCCGGACCTCACTAGCGGCGACTTCGAGCACCTCACCCTCACCGGCCAGCTCGAAGTCATCGATCGCTGCGTTTCCGAGCGAAGGCCGGCGGTGATCATCGGCTCGAGCCTCGGTGGCTACCTGGCGGCGCTCTACGCGGCGCGCCACCCCGGCGTGTTCCGCGCGCTCGTCCTGCTGGCCCCGGGTTTCGGCTTCGCCCGCCGCTGGCCCGAATCCCTCGGCGGCGAAGAGGTCGGGCGGTGGCGCGAGCGCGGCTGGCGTGAAGTGTATCACTACGGCCTGAAGCGCTCCTGCCGCCTCAGCTCCCAGTTGCTCGAAGACGGCCTCCGCTACGAGGATTACCCCGATGTTCAGGACCCCACGCTGGTGATCCACGGCGCCCGGGATGACGTCGTCGATCCCGGCTTTTCCCGCGAGTTTGCTCGCACACGTCCGAACGTCACGTTGCACCTGCTCGATTCCGACCACCAGTTGCTGGATGTGCTCGATCGGATCTGGGAGCTGGTCGAGGTGTTCCTCACGTCGCAGGGGGCATAACGTTAGGCCAGTCCCTTGATGCGCTCAACGATTGTGTGACGTCCTTCAGGGGATAGCGCGATAAAGCGATCCAGCTCAGTGCGAGCCAACCGATAAGCGTGGTTGCTTTCCCGGGGGCCGACAAAACGGCTCATTTGGTAGTCCGCCTCATTGCGCCTGTTTCGGAGATCTCTCAGAGCAGCGCCGATTGCATCCGCTTCGCGATGCTTAGTATCCATGAGACAACGGACCAGCCGCCCGTGGTCCTTGGCATTCCGGTCAAAGGGGACGCCGTGAGAGGAGAGAAAATCGACCAGGACATTGTAAAGCGCGTAGTAAGACCGCCCGATGGAGGTCCGTCGCTCCGCCTCAGAAACAGAACCTTCGAGCCGTTTCGCAACCTCGAGAAAGTCGGCCGCGTTCATGGATCAGAGGACTACTCGAACTGGTACCTAAAGGAAATCTGAAAGCGCTCCTCAACAGGCATGCGCTGGTATAGCGCCTCTTGCAGGGCGTAGTACGATTTCACCGCGTCATCCACCGATTCGCGGGTCGTGATGGTGAAGCAAATCGTTGTGAGGTCCTCGTCTTCAGGATCTTCCGCCACGTCCACGTTCAACGCGCTCATGGCCGGCACCGCCTGGTGCACGATCTCCCGTGTGAGACCTACCGCCTGGGACAACCCTTTGGCTTGAGCAAACTGCTCCGCCGCCGGGGTGATCACCTCCGTGATGACGCTGGGTTCGCTCACTTTTTTCTGTTGGGCGGCCGTGCCTTGCATACCAACTTAGCCTAATATCCAGGCTGTGGTATGTCAAGCACCCCCGCAATCCAAATCGGCCGGTGCCAGAAAAGCCTATAGCCCCAATGTTAACCGCCACCTCCAGACTATCACCGCGTCCGCCTGCCGAACCGGTCACGTGTTGAAAGCAAAGGAGATAAAGTCGAAAAACGCCGTGACCGTTACTTGAACTGGATCGTCGTCTCCGCCGTGAACCGCTTGTACTCGTCATACCGGATGGTCAGGCGCACGCGCTGGGGGCCGCTGCGAAAGTGCAAGGTGTCGTCGGCGATGGTGCGCACCGGAAACCAGTAGACGCCGTCGATCGGCCGGTAGAGGGTGGTGAAGTGCGGGAACAGGTTCTCGCCCTTGCTGCGGTAGATCTGGGGGACCGGGCGGCCCTCGGCACGGACGATCTGCAGTTCTTTCTCGCTCACCCAGATCATCCCGTCGAACAAGCGCTGGCCGTCCAGGATCTGGCGCGGCGTGAGGCGATAGACGAAACAGTCCATGCCGTCCATGGCTTCCCGACCCTGAAACTTCACACCGTATAGGGGGAGCTCGTCGCGGGTGAGGACGAACGGCTTGACCTCGCGCACGTCGCGGAAATCTTCGTCGGTGAGTCTCAGGTTTTTCAGGCTCATCCAGGGCCGGCCCACGAGGATCTCGGTGCGCTCCTGCTTGGGCGAGAAGATAACGTCGCGGACCTCACGGTAGCTACCCACCTCGCCGCCGCGCGGGTCCAGCTCCTGGAAGAGAACCGCCTGGCGGTAGGTGTAGTGGTCGCGGGCGGCTTTGGATTCGCCTGCCTTGGCGGCGATTTGCCGCACCACGTCGCCCGGCGGCTCTTGTGCGGGCAGCACCGCTGCCAGCAGCGCCGTCAGGGCCACTAGCCAAACTCGGGTAAGATAGTTCGATGCCCCGCGCATTTCTCTACCGCCTCTTGGCCGTGAACGCCGGCCTGGCGGTGGCCGGCGCCGTCTACGCCGCGCGGCAGAACATCCCGGCGCAGGCGGCGGTTCCCATCCTTGCCGCCTTCCTCCTGCAGATTTCATTCTATCTCGTGCCGGGCTTTCCGGAAGCCCGGCGGCGCCTGGAGCAACGCTTCGCACCGGCGCTGCTGGCGGCGCTGGCGGTCGGAGGAGCCCTGGCGCCCTACCTCCTTTACAGCCTGGCCACCGGCGTGTTCCGCTTCTCGGCCCTGGGTAAACTGGCGGCGGTGTGCGTGGTCGTGGCGTTCACTTTCGTGGTGCGCCCGGCCCGGGGCCCGCGGCTCACCTGGCAGGACGTGGTCGTGCTGGGCGCTGTGGCCGTGGCCCTGCTGGGCGGCCTGTGGCGCCAGATCTATCTCAGCCCGGTCAAAGGCCTGCGCCTGGAGGTGCTGGGCCAAATCATGATGATCGGCCTGGGCGCCACCGCGTTTCTGTCATTGCGGGGCTTGCAAGGGACCGGCTTCCAATGGCCCATCCAGGTCGGGGACTGTAAAACAGGAATCAAACAATTTGTTTTTTGCGGCCTGATCGGCCTGCCTCTGGCCCTGGGCATCGGCTTCGTTCACTGGCGTCCGGTCGAGGCCGGCGCCTGGATGTACCCCTTCCTGGCGGCGGGAACCTTCCTGGGCATGTACGCGGTGGTAGCCCTGTTCGAGGAGCTGTTTTTTCGGGGCATCCTGCAGAACCTGGTCGCAGCCAGCCTGGGCCGCCCGGTGGCGGCGCAGGCCATCACCAGTCTCGTTTTCGGCCTCTGCCACCTGCCGTTCCGGGAATTTCCCAACTGGCGTTTTGCCATGGTGGCGACGGTCACCGGCTGGTTTTACGGGCAGGCCTACCGGGAGCGCGGCAGCATCGTCGCCGCCGCCATCACCCATGCCTTGGTCGTTACCGCCTGGCGGCTGCTGTTTGCCGCGTGAACCGAAATGGAGTAGAGCAAGCGTAGTAGAGGAGAAGTACCAGAGGCAAACTACAGGACTAAGGTGAATCGGGTAACAACGGTTACCGTATAGGAGCTTTTCCTAATTTCGGCCCACCCCGCCCGCCTTTACAATTGATTGGAAACCATGAGAGTCCGACTGCAGCCGGGAAAGACTGAATACACGGAGGCGGAAGCCACCCGCGCGCTGGGTGTGTCGCCGGCCGAGTTTCGATCGCTATTGCAGCGTCATTTCTTGGAAAACGAGGAGGCGCTGGGCAACGTTGCCATAATGCGGTTCCGGCCGTCGGACCTGCTCCTGCTGAGCCTGTTCGACAAAGAGAAAGATGAGGACGCAGCCACGGTCCCCCCTTCTGACTCCTGACTCCTGTCTCCTGACTTCTACCACGCCACCAGTAATCGCAGGTCGCGGATGTTGTTGCCGGTGGGCCCGGTGATCAGTACGTCGTCGAGTTGCGAGAAGAATCTGTAAGAATCAGAACGCTCGAAGTAGTCCGGCGCCGACATTCCCAGCCGCGCGGCCCGGGCCAGGGTTTCGCCATCGGCTACCGCTCCCGCGGCTGGAGAATTGCCGTCGATGCCGTCGGTGCCCGCGCTGATGACGGCGATCTTCTCGCCGGCAATGCGCTCGGCGCAGGCCAGCACGAAGGCTTGGTTGCGACCTCCCACGCCGTTTCCGGTGACGGGTGAGCTGAGCTCCCCGCCCGTCAGCACGGCCACGGTGCGGTCCGGGTGCTCGCGGCGCAGGGCCGCCAGAGTGCCCAGCAGGTGCTCGGCCGCGCGCACCACCGGCCAGTCGTCCACCGAGAGATCCTGCTCGACGAACCAGCCCTGCGCGCGCACGGCTGCTTCCAGCTTCTCCAGGCCCTGCTCGGTCGAGAGCAGGGCGTGCCAGCTCGAGTGCTGGAAGCGCGGGCTCCCGGGCTTGGGCGTTTCGGGAATCGTTCCCTCCTCAAACATCCGGCGGATCGAGGCCGGAAACCCAGGCAACAGGTTCAGCCGCTTCACGATCTCCCAGCAGTCGTCCACCGTGGATTCGTCGGGCATGGTGGGACCCGACGCCACCGTGGACGGCTTGTCCCGGGGCACATCGGACACATAGAGCGTCACCTGGCGCGCGGGATGGCCCGCCTCGCCCATCCTCCCGCCCTTGGCAGCCGAGAAGTGCTTGCGCA
>JACQDI010000121.1 GCA_016201195.1 Acidobacteriota bacterium
CTATCCGGGGGTGGCTTCCATGGACATCGTGGGCAACGTCATTCCCCACATCGGCGGAGAAGAGGAGAAGATGCAGCAGGAGACGCAGAAAATCCTCGGCGACTACGTCTCGGGGCAGATCCGCGCCCTGCCCGCCAAGGTCAGCGCGCACTGCAACCGCGTGCCGGTGGTCGACGGGCACATGGTGACCATTTCGGTCGAGCTCGGAAACAAGCCCGCGATCGACGAAGTGCGCGAGGCCTTTGACGGCTATCGCAGCGTGCCGCAAGAGCGGCAGCTTCCGAGCGCCCCGGCGCGGCCGGTGGTGCTGATGCGCGAGCCTAACCGCCCCCAGCCGCGCAAGGACGCCGAGCGCGACCACGGCATGACCGTTTTTGTCGGGCGCCTGCGCGAGTGTCCGGTGCTTGACTACAAACTGGTGTCGCTGGGGCACAACACGATCCGCGGGGCAGCGGGAGCGGCGGTGCTCAACGCGGAATTGATGCATTCGGAGGGATTGCTCGATTGATATCTCTCAAGAACCAAGTCAAAAGTCAAAGGTCAAAAGGCAAAAGTCAAAAGTGTGGTGGCGGCTGCGCCGCAGCTTTTTTCTTGACACGGGGGCGAAGCAAGGATGGTCTCACTTTTGCCTTTTGCCTTTTGCCTTTTGACTTTCTTTTCTATGATCGTCATGAAATTTGGAGGCACCTCGGTCGAGAGCGCCTCCGCCATTGAACGCGTAGCCGGCATTGTTCGGTCACGGCTCGAACGGCGGCCGGTGGTGGTCGTCTCGGCCATGGGCAAGACCACCAACAAGCTGCTGGCCATCGCCCGCACCGCCGTCGAGGGCCACCGCAAAGAGGCTATCCAGCAGATCCACGAGTTGCGCGACTTTCATTCCCACCAGGCGCGGCAGGTCGTTTCGCTCGCCGAGCGCGCCGAGCTGGACCTGCTGCTGGACGAGCATTTCCAGGAGCTGACCGAGCTGGTCAAGGGCCTCTCGGTGCTGGGCGAGGCCACGCCCCGCTCGATTGACGCCATCTCGAGCTACGGCGAGCGGCTGTCGAGCCACATCGTCACCCGCGCGCTGCGCCACTTCTCGATCGACGCGGTGCACGTCGATTCGCGCCACGTCGTGGTCACCGACGGCCGCTTCACCCAGGCGGCCCCCCAGTACGGCTTGACCTACCCCAAGCTGAAGGCGGGCCTCCTGCCGCTGCTGGAGCAAGGGAAGGTGGTGGTCATGGGCGGCTTCATCGGCTCGACCGAGGAGGGCGTCACCACCACCCTCGGCCGCGGCGGCTCCGACTTTTCCGCCTCCATCATCGGGGCGGGCATCGGCGCCGAGGAGATCCAGATCTGGACCGATGTCGACGGGATGCTCACCTGCGACCCCGCCATCCTGCCCGGCGGCCGCCGCGTGAAGGTCATCTCCTTCCCCGAGGCTGCCGAGCTCGCCTATTTTGGGGCCAAGGTGCTGCACCCCAGTACCCTGCTGCCGGCCATGGACCGCAACATACCGGTCTTCATCCTCAACTCGCGAGACGCCGGTTGCGAAGGAACCAAGATCCTCCCCCAGGCTCCGGCCACGTCCAACCTGGCCAAGTCCATCGCCTGCAAGAAGAACATCACCGTCGTCGACATCTCCTCCACCCGCATGCTGATGGCTCACGGCTTCCTGCACAAGATTTTCGAGATCTTCGACCGCTACGAAACTCCGGTGGACATGGTCACCACCTCTGAGGTAAGCGTGTCGCTGACCATCGACAAGACCGACCGGCTGGAGGACATTACCCGCGAGCTGAGCCGGTTTGCCGAGGTACGGCACGAAAACCGGCAGGCGATTATCTGCGTCGTGGGCGACAACATCCGGTATACTCCGGGTGTGGCGGGGCGGATTTTCAAAGCTGTGGAACACATCAACGTGCGGATGATTTCCCAGGGGGCGTCCCTGCGCAACGTCAGCTTCGTGATCCAGGAAAGCGACCTGAAGCCGGCCGTGCAAGCCCTGCACACCGCCTTCTTCTCCCAGCTTGATCCGGAGATCTTCGCGTGAAGCTGGCCATCGTCGGCTACGGCAAAATGGGGAAACTGGTGGAATCGCTGGCCCCCGAGTTCGGCTTCGAGGTGCCCCTCAAGCTCGACATCGACAACAACGTGAACGGGGCCGGAATCACGCGGGAGAATTTCCGCGAGATCGACGTGGCCATCGAGTTTTCCACGCCCTCGACCGCCGTGGACAACATCGAGCGGATCTCGGCGCTCGGCGTGAACCTGGTGGTCGGCGCCACCGGCTGGCTCGACCAGTTGCCCCGCGTGCGTGCCGCCGTCGAGCGTGCCTCGACCGGCTTGGTCTACAGCCCGAATTTCTCGGTCGGGATGAACGTGTTTTCGA
>JACQDI010000728.1 GCA_016201195.1 Acidobacteriota bacterium
CCACCTGGCTCCGCTTCGGATCAGCACGGCCAGTCCCACTCCACCGGCTAAATACGCAAAGGGCAGCACCGGAATGATGTACCGGATTCCTATGTTGTCGGCCCAAATCGTGTAAGCCGCGAACGACACCGCAGGCGGCAGCAAAAGGAAAAGCTTCGGCAGGAGAGTAATGGTTTTGCTCCGCACCACCGCAATGAGCCCGAGACCAACCAGAACGATACTCGCGATGGGTTCCTTCAAGAGATAGGCGACGGCAAAGTAACTGCTGAACCGGTGCGCCAGTTGACCGCTCATGAATACCAGGTAGTGCGGATTATGGTCGGCATTGACCTGCTGAAGGCCGGTCGTGTACAGAGAGAGGCCGCTCGAGGAAAAGTAGAGAGCTTGAATGACCACCATCGCTACAAGGCACATAGCCAGGAAGGCGCCGGCACATGCGGCGAATTTTCGGCCCAGCCCGGAGCGCTGATCCAGAGACGGCGTCGCTTGGGGGGGCGGCCCAGGGCGGGTTTTGCGCTTCTTGCCGCTACCTCGGAGCCACAGGTTGTTCGGCCCAACTTTCGAGCCGCGCTGCGGATGCGCCGGACTGCGCAACGCTCCCGTACTGTTGAGGTTCGACTCCGCAGAACCTCCGTCGCCGGTGTCGTGCCCGGGAGCGGGTTCGGGCGGCCAGCGCACGGCTGCCAACAACAGGAATGCGGCCACCGGTAACAGGAAGACTGCCGAAAACTTCGTTCCCAGCACCAAACCCATCGCGACGCCGCACAACAGAAGGCGCTTTGGGTTGGGGCGCCGAAGATAGTTCCAGATCGCAACGAAAAACAGCACCGTGAAAGCCGCGAACCCGACATCGGTTGTGACCAGGAAAGAGTGCGCCAACACGGTCGGGTCCAGCGCGTAGAGGAACAGCGCGCCCATCGCCGCCAGATCGCCCACCAGCTTGCGTCCCCAGAGGTAGACCAGAACCGCCAGCAGAGTCGCAAGGAGGATAAAGGGGAGCCTCGACCAGAACATCACTTCGTCTGGGCCGTTATCGGCGATGATGGCATTCCCGATGGGCCATTCCAGTCCTCCAGCGCCGTTGATCAACTGCTGCGCTTGGGGAGTGCCAGGCCAGCGGACGCCCGCCAGCAGCAGCGAAAGCGCGGCCATCTCCTTGAGCAGGGGCGGATGCTGCGGGTTGGCAACAAACACGCCCGTTTGCACGTAAGAAAGCCCTGCGGCAATGTGTGCGGGCTCGTCGAATACGGGGCTCTTGGCGCGGCTGGCGAAAAAACTCTGAAGCAGAAATGCGGCAATCAACGCGCCAGCCAACAGCGAGAGACCCAAAGGCGCGCGATGCGCGGGAAACATAACAGCAAATCGTAGCACAGGGTCTGGAGCAGGCTGTTCGGCCACTCCGTAACGAGCCCAGAGGGCCACCCCGGCTCTGAAACACGCGCTTACTGAGCCGCGACCGTAAGGGAGCGGACCCCTTGGCTTATTGGGCCGGCCCCACCGCGATCCGGCTATCCTGGCTGGGCGCCCCCTGCATGACGATGCTGAACTTCACGTTGGGGCCGATTGGCGCGTCTAGCGGGACCTGCACGTTGACCTGATAAATCACCAGGCCGGGAGCCACACCGCTGAAGCTGACCGCGGCGCCCTGGTCCGCGATGCCGGCCACCGGCTGGATGAAGGTCGTCGCCAGCGGGGAGACCGGGCCGGGCTGGCCGGCTTGCAGGATGGGCAGAGTAATCCCCCCGCCGGTAAAGAACGCCGAGAAAAAGCCTCCCCGCGGGACAGGGTTGTTGGGACCAACCACCGTGCCGTCCGTCTTGAGAGCGGCGGCGTACTTCAGAGTGGACCCTTGTGGGATGTACTCGAAGATGCCCGGCTGGACTCGCAGGACGAATACCTGCACTGAGCTTCGGGAGCCGCTGTTCTCGATCTCCACCGTGACCGTAGTGCCCGCCACCAGGTCACTGCGGGCCTGGAAGTTAATCTGCTCCTGGCCGCTCTCATTGCGGACCAGGTACAGCGGCATGGCCTGACCGTCAATGCGCAAGACAGTCCCCTTGTACGCGGTGGCCCCGCCTGGAAACTCAATGCCGGTCACCGACGAGAAGCCGGTCCCGAACGCGGTGCCCAAGCCGTAAGGGGTCAGGCCGGGGATGAAGCTGCCGGCGTTGACCACGCTGGCGCTGGTGAACACCGGGGTTTGGCCGCCCACCGACATGCTGACGGTGGTGCTGCCGGTTCGTCCATCGACGTTAAAGCCGGCCGTAATGGTGAACTGCCCTACCGCCGTCCCGGCGCCGACGCGCGCCGAGAAAGTCACCCTGCCGTCTGAGCCGGTGGTCAGCGTCAGCGGGTTGCCGGGCGCTCCCTGCGCGGGTACTAGGGTGACCGTCGACGGAGCGGTAATGGTCAACGGCGTGCCCGGCACCGCGTTGCCCAGCGAGTCGTTGACGCGCAGGGTAATCGGGCCACTGGTGGCGCCCGCATTGACGCGCTGGTTGTTGCCGGAAAGCACGACCACAGCCGAGGCGTTGGAGACAATGCGCAGGTTGAAGGTGGCGATTCCGTTGCCGGCGGTAGCGATCACCTTAAACGGCCCGGGCGTGTTGCCGAGCTTGACGAGCACGGAGGCTTCCCAGTCGGCTTGCTGGAAGAAGTTCTGGATCTGTGCCGCCTCGGGTGGGTCGACGTTAAAGAGCAGGGGGTACTGCGCATTCGGCAGCGGTACCGGGTTGCCCAGCAGGTCGAGCACGCGGACGCGCAGGGCCGTAGGTAGGGTCGCCCCTGGGGCGCCCGGCTGGTTACACGTGGTAGGAGTGGCTCCCGGACAGCCGTCGCCCTGCAGGATGCGCACCTCCGCGGGCGGCCCGCCGGTGGCGAAGACGGTAAACGTCACGCCTCCCGAGATGCCGGGCACCGTGGCCCGGATCCGGATTGGCTGGCGGCTGGCCACCGGGCCGAGGGTCACCGTGGTGCGGGCAAAGCCGGCGCCATCGCTGAGCGAAACCCTGGGATCGAGTACGGCCGAGCCCTCCCCGGCCGGGCCCTCGATCACCTTCCAGTAGACACCGATCAAACCCACTGGTCCGAACGAGTTGGTGAGCTGGACGATCAAGGGCGTGGGGAGCGTTTGGCCGGCGCCGCCCTGCTGCATATCCCCGAAGACGGTGTCGGAGAAGGTGGGCAGGTTGAGAGCAGTCTGGAGGGTGAATGAGACCGTCCCCAGGTCGCCTCGCCCGTTCAC
>JACQDI010000729.1 GCA_016201195.1 Acidobacteriota bacterium
CCCGACGGCCTGCACTTCACCCCGGCGATGAGCGCCCGCGCTCTGCTGGGGAAGGGTGTGAAGATGGCCGAAGTCGACATGCCGTACCACGAGCGGCAGGGGCGGTCGAAGCTGCGAGTCGGGAAAGACGGCCTGCGGTTCTTGAAGGTGATCCTGGAGGCGGCCTTTCTCTACCGGCCGTCCCGTCCCCTGGGAATCCTGGGCGCGCTGTCGCTGGCTCTCGCCGCGGTCCTGATGATCCTGCCAACGGCCTACTACTTGCGGCATCATGCGGTGCTGGAATGGATGATTTACCGCTTCGTCGTCAGCCACCTCGCGGGGACGAGCGCCTGCCTGCTGTTTGCCGCGAGCTACTTGACCGGGCGGATGGTGGAAATCACCGTGTCCGACAAGAAGGGGTACGCCATCCAGCGAAACACGGTTGGAAAATTCTTCTCGAGCGGCTGGTTCTGGGCGGCGCCGCCGCTGTTGATGTTGGGTGGGGGCCTGCTGGTCCTGCCGAGTTTTCTCGAGCTGGTCCGGACCGGCGCCACCTACGAGCACTGGTCGCGCTTCATTGCCATGACGTTTCTGTTCGGGGTCTCGGTGATTCTGATCGTGACCCGGGCCATGGACTACGTGCTGGATCTGATCGCCGACCGGCTCGCGTATCTGAATTCCAGAAATGGCCGACCTGTTTAATCTCAGCGATCAATACACCGAGATGCTCCACCAGGGCATCCGGCTCTCGGGCGAGGACCAGGACTTCTTCATCGCCGGCCGGATGCGCCACCTCCAGCGTCACCTCCCGCCGGGATGGAAGCCGCGTCGCATCCTGGATTTCGGCTGCGGCACCGGCCAGAGCGCCCCCACCTGGCGCAAGCCTTTCCCGACGCCGAGCTGGTGGGCGTGGATACGGCCGAGAACGCCCTGGCCTGGGCGCAGGCGAAACATGGCTCACCCCGCGTCTGGTTCCGGCTGGTGGAGGATCTGTCTCGGTCCGGGACGTTCGACCTCTGCTACACCAACGGCGTCTTCCACCACATCCCGCCTGATGAACGTCTCGAAGCGCTGCGGCGGATCTGTGAGGCCCTTGCCGGCGGCGGGTATTTCGCGCTTTTTGAGAACAATCCCTGGAACCCGGGAACCCGCATGGTGATGAGCCGCATCCCGTTCGATCGCGACGCGCAGACTCTGTCCCCGGTCGAGACGCCGCGGCTGCTGCGCCGGGCAGGATTTCAGTGCGCGCCGGCCCGGTCTCTGTTCTATTTTCCACGCCCGCTGGCCTGGTTCCGGCCCGCCGAGCCGTGGCTCGTGCGAATTCCGTTGGGCGCCCAGTACTGCGTGCTGGCGGTCAAGAGATGAAACACGGCGCAGTCTGGGGGGGCGTCCAGGCGAGCCGCGTCTTCGGCCGGGTGTAAGGGAGTCTGGGGATGTTTCCGTACTCAGTTCGAGGCGGGTTTAGTGGGGCCGAGGGGCGCCGTCTAGGGGGTTTGCTGTAGTTTTCGATATTTTTTTTTCTTAGCCGTGGATAGGTCGGCCCCTGGCCCGAGCTGCCATAGTGGGTGATAATCCCTTTCTGAGCAATAACATGCGGGGTTCTGGCGGCCCCAAGCTCGAATGAGAGTCCTAGGAAAATTCTGGTTGCATCCTAGGAAAAATCTGATATAGTACCAAACTGTCTATGGTACTCATAGATGGCTTATGCCAGGAGTCAAGGATTATAGGCCTCCCGATGAGAGAGTGAATATGATCACGATCGCTGCTTGTGAGTCGCAACCCATTGTCGTCGAAGGTCTTCGCCGCAGCCTGGAGGGAACCAAGGATCTGCAATTCCTGGGAGGCGTCGCCACTCCCAAGGCGGCCCTCGAGCTGGTCGAGCAACAGAAGCCCTCCGTATTCTTGATTGACAAGGCCTTCGGCACCAAGGCCGTATTCCAGTTGATGACCGACTTGAAGGTGAACTCACCCGAGACGCAGCCGATCCTGTGGGCGGCTGAGATCAGCGAAATTGAATCGTTCCGGGCGCTGCAAGTCGGCTCCCGCGGCATTCTGAAGAAGACGCTGCCGGTGAGCACGATTCTGGATTGCCTGCGCACGGTGGCCCGCGGCAATATCTGGATCGAGAACTCGATCTCGGACCAGTTCGTGGGTTTCATCAACCGCCGCAACACCCCGCACCTGACGGCGCGCGAGGAGGAGATCGTCGGACTGGTCACGCGTGGCATGAAGAACAAGCAGATTGCCGACGCGCTGTGCATCACCACCGGCACCGTCAAGGTTCACCTGATGCATATCTTCGAGAAAACCGGGGTGAAGGACCGCTTCGAGCTGGCCATGTACGGCCGGCGCATGGACGGCGGGTCGCTCGACCTGGAGGAGACCAAGAGCTTCGTCGCCCACTCGGGCAAGTAGTGGCTCATTCATGTCCCGATCCTGCCTGCCGTGGCTAAGCCTGGGCCTGGTCTTAACCCTGTTCCTGGCTTATCTGGCGAGTATCCGGCCGGCCGGATACTTCGGAAGATATCACGACGACACAATCTACTTTGCTTCGGCCCAGGCGCTGGCCCAGGGGCGCGGCTACACCGTCCCCAGCCTGCCCGGCTCACCACCCCAGACCAAGTACCCGGTGCTCTATCCCTGGCTTCTGTCGTGGATCTGGAGGTGGCAGCCGTCGTTTCCGGCGAACGTCGGGACGGCGGTGGGGATGACGGCGCTGTTCGCCTGCGCGTTTCTGGCGGCGGCCTTTGTGATGCTGCGCCGCATGGAGGGCTTGGGCGAGTGGACCGCGCCGGTGATTGTCGCGCTGTGCGCGTTTCAACCGCATTTTCTGTTCTTGAGCGGGGCGGTGTTGAGCGATGTGCCGTTTATGGCCCTGGCGCTGTGGGCGGCGGTGCTGGCGGATCGGGCGTTGCGTTCCGGGCAAGCCGCAGGCTTACCCTACGCCGCGCTGGCGGGGGCGCTGGCCGGGCTTTCCGTGCTTTCGCGGGGATTCGGCCTGGCGGTGGTGGCGGGGATCGCGGCGGCGGGGCTGTATCGCCGGGCCTTCCGCCAGGTCGCGATTCTTACGCTGGTGGCGGCGCCGTTTGTGGCATTCGCGTCGCTCAGCCGGGCGCCGCTGGCCGACCCCCGCGGTCCAGAGGGCTTTCGCCAGACCTGGCTGTTCTACACCAGCTACGGGGAGTTCTGGAAGCTGAGCGTGCCGCGGCTGGACGTCTTCCGGGCTCTGCTGGCGGATAACATCCGCGCCTTTCTGGAAGGGCCGGCTACCTACTGCCTGTTTCCACCACTCGGCGGGGACGAATCCTACCTGGGGATGCTGCTGGGCAGCGCCTTGACGGTAGGCATCCTGGCGGGGATCGTGCGGCAGGCCCGCCGCCAGGAGTGGAAGCCGATCCACTTCATCTTCCTGTTCTATACCGGCCTGACGCTGCTGTGGAATTACCCGTTGATGGACCGCTTCCTGATGCTGTTCCTGCCGCTGTTCTACGCCGGGCTGTGGGTGGAGGGGCGGCATTTTGCGGCCCTGTTGCGGGCGAACCTCCGGCCTTCGCGGCCGCTCGCCGAGAAGGCGCTGGCGGCGATGCTCGGCGTGGTGGCCGGGGCCGGTCTGCTGCGCGCCGCCGGCCATTACCTGCGCGGCTACCGGCCGCAGTTATTTACCATGGTCGCCCGGCGCACCGCCCTGGGCGCCGAGAAGCAACAGGCCTACGAGTGGATCCGGGGCCACACCGGCCCCGGTGTCCGCTTTGTCGCCTACGAAGACGTGAGCCTCTACCTCTACACCGGGCGGCAGGCCATGCGCCCCATCGCTTTTTCTACCGAAGCGTTCTACAAGAAAGACGAGAAGGCGCTGGAGCGCGATCTGGATCACATCACCGACGTGGCGCGCCACATCGGCGCCCGCTACTGGGTGATGGCCGAGGATGACTTCCACATGGAGACCGGCCTGCCACTGATCGAAAAGCGCCTGGGGGAGTGGAAGACCCGGCTGCCGGCGGTGTTTCGCTCCAGCGGCAACAAGGTCGCCATCTACGATCTTTCGTTATGAAGCGCGCGGCGCCATGGCTGATGCTGGCGGCCCTGCTGGCTGCGTTTCTGGCCTACCTGGGGAGCCTGCGGCTGGCTGATAACTTCGGCCGCTTCCACGACGACACCCTGTACTTCAGCTCCGCCCAGGCCTTGGCCCAGGGGCGCGGCTACATCCTGCCCAGCGTGCCGGGGACGCCGCCCCAAACCAAGTACCCGATCCTGTACTCCTGGCTGCTGTCCTGGGTATGGAAGTTGGATCCGGTGTTTCCGGCCAACGTCGGTCTGGCGGTTTGGATTACGGCGGTGTTTGCCTGCTGGTTTCTGGTGGCCGCGTTTGTCTCGCTGCGGGATATGGGGGATGCGTTGGCGTTAGCCCTGGTCGCCTTGTGCGCGTTTCAACCGCACTTTCTCTTTGTGAGCGGATCGGTGCTGAGCGACGTGCCGTTTATGGCGCTGGCGCTGACGGCGGCAGTGGTGGGGGAGCGGGCGTTTCGGGCGGGGCAAGCAGGAGGCTCACCCTACGCGGTCGCAGCCGGCATCCTGGCCGGGTTGTCGGTGTTGACGCGGTCAGTAGGGGTGGCCGTGGTTGCGGGACTGGCGGCGGCCGCCATTCACCGCCGGGCGTATCGGCAGGGGGCGCTGTTCTGCCTGGCAGCCGCGCCCTTCCTGCTCTCGGGTTTGCTGCGCGCCCAAGCGCCGCTGCCTAGCGGGGAGACGGGCTGGCGGCAGACCTGGCTGTGGTACAGCACATACTCCGGCTACTTC
>JACQDI010000730.1 GCA_016201195.1 Acidobacteriota bacterium
GGTTGCCGTGGGGACGCTTCCCGTCGATCTCCACGCCGTCGTAGCCATACTTACGGGCGCGGTCGATCAACTGCTCCAGAGTGAGGGCCGGGCCGCGATACCAGACGCCCAGATAGGTAATGCTATAGAGCCCGATCTTCATTTCGGGCTCAGAATCACACGAGCGGCCGGGGGTGTCAAGCTTCACTCAACTCTGCTACGATTTCGCTGACCGGGTGGGAGGGGTTGCCCTTTGGCCCGATGTAGTCTATTGACGAAACGGGGGCACGCCCCTCTAGGAGGCGCACATGTGGAGATGTCCGAGATGCCGAGAGAAGGTGGACGATGAATTTGACGTTTGCTGGAATTGCCAAACACCGAGGGGCGAAGCTCAGCCCGAGGCAGCAAACAACCCTGAGCAACAAGCCTCACCAACTGCCGAAGACCAAGAGGACCAGGAATACGAGGAGTGGGAGGATATCCCGTACCGTTTCCGGACGCTGTTGGGACATGGGAAGCTCATCTCCGGTTTCGGGTGGGCTGCTGTCGCGTTCGGGGCGCTCTTGGGCCTACCTGGGCTTTTCACCTTTCTCGGCGATCGCAGCGACCGCGCTGTCGGCGGACTCCTGATGATCGGGGGAACCATCCTGGGTGTCTATGGCCTCGGAATGGTTATCGCCGGGCAGATGATCTCCTGCTTCGTTTCAATTGAGCGCAACACGCGGGTGACTTTCGAGGTGATAAGCCAACTCTCCGGAAATCTGCTCAGACTGAAGGACCGGCCCCGTCGATGACATTCTCGACCGGGGGGGCCGGCCTACCGCCAAGCGTGCGTGGTCGAGTCATGAGCAAAGGAGAATCTATGACCTCGATGTTCACTCGAAGAAACTTTCTGGCGCAGTCCGCCTCGCTGGCTGCGGGCTTTGTGTTGTCCCGGCTTCGGGCGGCGGCCAAGCGTCCGAATGACTACATCGTCGTTGAGGGGCACCGCGACATCTGGGAGCTTAACGATCGCTTCAAGCTGCGGGACAAGTCTCAGCACTCCCCGATGCGCGATTTTCTGGTCCCGCGGCTGATCGAAGGAGGGTTGAGCGTGGTGATCATGCCCGCCGGCGGTGATTCGGTGGAGGAGCGGGGTGGCACGACCAACCTGCTCGAAGGCTCACTGCGCGTGCTCGACATGCTGCTGGTGGAGATCGAAAAGACCAATGGCAAGGCGTCCCTCATCAAGACCCAGGCTGACCTTCCGACCAGGCCCAACCAGGGGAAAGTGCAGATCTTCCTCGACCTGGAGGGCGGCGGGTCCATTCAAATCGACCCGGAACCCAGCTACCATCCCGAGCGCCGGCTGGCGCTGCTGCGGCACTTTTTCCGGCTGGGCGTGCGGGGGATGCAGTTGACGCACAACGGCAGAAACATGCTCGGCGAGGGCATCGAGGGCGGCAAAATGGGCGGCCGGTTGTCCAGGTTCGGCGTCGAAGTGGTGCAGGAAATGAACCGGCTGGGGATGCTGATCGGGGTGTCGCACCTTTCGGCCAACGGCGTCCTGCATACCGCGGAGATCACGAAGCACCCGATCGTATCCACGCACCAGAACATCAATCCGTTCCTGAAGACGCCGCTGGAACTCATTCCAGAGGAAGTGAAAGCGATCGCCTCGACCGGCGGGGTGGTTGGCATCCGCTACATCGAGGGGGAAACGGCTTACAAACTGCTGGTGGATGAGGTCGAGCATCTAGCCAAGACCGTGGGCGTAAGGCACATCGGCGTCGGCTGGCTGGGGCACGACAAAGGCCACCCGGCGACCGGCTACGTGCCCGGCTTTTCCAGGGGCCGCCAGTTCAGTGGCGTGGAAGCGCAGAGCATGTACGAGCATTGGGAAACCTTCATCCAGATGCTCGAACAGCGAGGATTCAAGAACGAGGAGATCGGCATGATCGTCGGCGGGAACTTCCTGCGGGTGATGCGGGAAGTGCTTCCGTCTTGATGGCCACTAGGCCTGGCCGGCCATCAAATACGTGTTCAGGCTCGGCACCAGGCAGATCCGGTTCTCCCACTCATCCATTCCGGACGCTTCCCACACCAGGAGAAGGCAGTCGATAGCTTCGGCGATGCGAAGATATTGGGGTACAAGCAGCACCCCAGGGCTGTAGTGGCTGGCCGTGAATTGCAGGAAATGCCTCGGCATGGTGCTGAAATCATGGGACACCAGCACTCTTCGCTCGCCGGCGGCAAGACGCAGTACCTCCGAATCGTGCAATCCCTCCAGTCGAGCTGCCTGAGCGGTTTGAAAGTCCACTGCGGATTCCCGCCGAACCACTCCGGTCACAATCGCTCTCCGAAGATCCATGTCGGCCTGAAACCGGACTTTCAACGACGTTTGGCGCCTAGGTCGTGACGCGCGCGCGCCAGTTTCTCACGCAGTTCCGGGCTGGGTAGGGTGGCCGTCTTCTCCATCTCCGACCACCGGCGACGCTGCTCAGCGACGTAGGCGTCTACCTCGGATTGATGGGCGAGGTAGAAGGCGATGGCCCCGTAGACCTGTTCCAGCGTGAGGGAGTCGAACTCCTCACGAATGGTCTCCGGAGAAGCACCTTCCTGAAAGAGGTACACGAGAGAGTCGAGGGAGACACGACTGCCTGCTACATAGAAGACGTCCTCTCGCCGCTCGATGTACTCCTTCGCCATGTGTCTCTGGTTCGATTATACACGTTTCGTTCAGCAGCTTGTCAGCTCAGTAAGTTCGGCACAGCGCGGCCGGCGTACTGTATCCTGGGCACCAGACCATGACGAGGGATTCTGTTGATGCCGTGATTGTCGGCGCGGGCGCCAGCGGCGGGATTGTGGCCAAGGAACTGGCGACCGCGGGATGGAACGTGGTCCTGCTGGAGCGGGGGCCGTGGCTGAAAGCATTCGGTCACCTGGAGACACGCGATTCCTGGACTACCGGCGTCGGCCGTGTGCCGTTCGGTCCGGATCGCAGCGAAGTTCGCACGGTGCGGGCCAGCGACCGTGAGAAGGCGCGAGTGGTGGAGCCCAAAGGCCCGTTTTATGGCGCGTTGCCGGCAGTTGTGGGCGGAGGCTCGGTTTACTACGGGGCCATGCCTGGCGTTTCCGGCCGGAGACGTTTCGTCTGCGCTCGCTGCTCGGTGCGGTGCCCGGAGCGAATCTCGAAGACTGGCCGCTGACGTACGAGGATCTGGAGCCGTTCTATGAGAAAGCCGAATACGAACTCGGCGTAAGCGGCGATGAAAATCCCCACGGCCCGCCGCGAAAGAAGCCGCTGCCGTTGCCGCCGGTCCCGGAGAACACCGAGGCTGCCGTTCTGTTTCCGGCCGCGCGGCGGCTGGGATGGAATCCGTTTCACACACCGCTGGCGATCCTCTCACAACCCTACCGTGGCCGTGCCGCGTGCACCCGCTGCGCCTTCCGCAACGGTTTCGGCTGCGAGACGGACGCCAAGTCTTCTACGCTGGTCACCGTAATCCCCGAAGCGATAAAGACCGGCCACTGCCGTGTGGTTCCGCAGGCCTTCGCGTGTGAGATTACGGTCAACGCCCGGGGCACGCCGGATGGCGTGGTGTACCAGCGGGCCGGCGCGAAAAAGAAAAGCAGGATCCGAGCCCGAGTGATCGTGGTTTGCGCTTCGGCAACCGAAACGCCGCGACTGTTGCTGAACTCGAAATCGAAGTTCTTTCCAACCGGAATCGGCAACGAACGCGATCAAGTGGGCCGCAACATCGAAAACGATGGCGGCCTGTTCGCTTACGGCCTCTTTGATCGCGTCGTGACGGATCAGATGGGACCAGGGGTCTGCTTTGCCGTGGACGATTTTCAATTCCGCCGTGAAGGCGCCGGCCGCCTGGGAGGCATTCTGAGTAACTACCACACGCGCCCGCCGCTGGGGTTTGTTCACCGAGTGCGAGTTCCCGATCAGGTGAAGCCGTACGGCAAGGAGCTGAAGGATTTCTACCGAACTTACTTCCTGCGGTCGATCTGGCTGTATGCGACCTGTCACACGCTTCCGCGCGACGCCAACCGCGTGGATACCGACCCCGAAGTGCGCGACGGGCGGGGCGTGCCGGTGAGCCGGATTACCTACCGGCAGCACGCGCGGAATGCCGAGGAGGAGCAGTTCATGGCCGACCGATGCGCTGAGCTGCTAAAGGAGGCAGGAGCAAAAACGATCTCGAAGCCACGCGTCGTGCGGGAATCGCAAGCCGGCATCTCGACCCATCAGCAGGGCAGTTGCCGGATGGGAAACGATCCGGCTTCTTCCGTCACGGATCGAACGGGCCGCGTCCACAGTGTGCCGAACGTGTACATCGCGGACGGAAGCCTGCTGGTGAACCCGGGAGGAGCGAATCCATCGCTCACGATTCAGGCGCTGGCGTATTGGGTGTCGGCGATGATTCTGCGGTCTCACGCCGCGTAGAGCCGGGATCTCCCCCAGCACGTTGGCGGGCAACTGCTTGATGCGCTTGGACTCGAAGCTCGGCAGAAATAACTGGCAGTAAGAGGCAGTCAACACGCCAGCAAGAACCGGTTGACAGAGACGTTGGGCGGTGGTGTAATCTCGCCTGTGTCGTCGCGGGGGCTGCTGGGGTTGTTCCCAGGGCAGCCGGGGCCCAGGCTTTACGACTACGTGGTGGAAGCGCTGCGAGCCCGGCATTATAGTCGCCGTAC
>JACQDI010000731.1 GCA_016201195.1 Acidobacteriota bacterium
CTGCTGCTCGAACCGCTTCTCGAAATTCACCACGTAGTAAGGAACCCCCAGGTGCTCGGCTACCCGTCGCGCGTCGTAGACATCATCGAGCGAGCAGCAACGCCCGCTGGTCGCGCCCTCCACGGTGAGCTGGGGCAGGCGGCGCTGATTCCAGAGCTGCATGGTCAGCCCGACGATGGGCGGACTCTCACGCTGTAGCAGCCCGGCCACGGTCGAACTGTCCACCCCGCCGCTCATGGCTACTGCTATCATCTTTCCGTCCACTGTCTACTGTCTACTGCCTACTGCCTACTGTAGGAGAAAGCTTGCGTAAGTGCGCCACCGCACCCTCCACCGCCTCCACCAGCGCGTCCACCTGCTCCTCGGTATTCTGGCTTCCTAGGGAGAACCGGATGCTCGCCCGCGCCCGCTCGTCGCTCAGGCCGATGGCGGTCAGCACGTGCGACGGCTCCACCGATCCGCTCGAGCACGCCGCCCCGCTCGACACCGCCATGCCCTTCAAATCGAGGGCGATCACCATCGCCTCGCCCTCCAGGAAATCGAAGTAGAAGTTCGTCGTGTTGGGCACCCGCGGGGAGCCCTTTCCATTTACCCCGGCGAACTCGATGCGCTCCTCGAGCGCCCGCTCCAGCCGGTCGCGCAGCGCCGCGAGGCGCGGCATCTCCGCCGGCAGGCCCCGCCGCGCCAGTTCCGCCGCCTCGCCCAAGCCCACCAGGCCGGACACGTTCTCCGTTCCTGGCCGGCGGTCCCGCTCGTGGCGCCCGCCGAACAGAATGGGGCCCAGCAGCGTGCCCTTCTTCACGTAGAGCGCCCCCGTTCCCTTCGGGCCGTAGAGCTTGTGGCCGCTCAGGGAATAAAGGTCCACCCCCAGCTCCTGCACGTCAACCGGAATCTTGCCCGTGGACTGGACGCCGTCGGTGTGCAGGTAAACCCCCGCCTCGCGCGCGATGGCGGCGATCTCGCCGATCGGCTGCACAGTGCCGATCTCGTTGTTGGCGTACATCACCGTGATCAGCACGGTCTCCGGCCGCAGCGCGGCTCGAATGTCGTCGGGTGAAACCATCCCGTCCGAACCCACCCGGACGTAAGTGACCTCCACGCCCTCTTTCTCGAGCTGCCGGCAGGCATCCAGCACGCAAGGATGCTCGATGGCGGTGGTGATCACGTGCCGCCGCTGGCGGGCTGCCTGGCGCACGGTTCCCAGAATCGCCAGGTTGTTGGCCTCCGTGCCCCCGCTCGCGAACACGACCTCCGCCGGCTCGCACCCCAGCAATCCGGCCACCTGCCGCCGCGCCTGCTCCAGCCGCAGCTTGGCCTGCTGGCCGAAATAATGGATGCTCGACGCGTTCCCATACACCTCGGAGAAACACGGCGTCATCGCCCGGAGCACCTCCGGGGCCACCGGCGTGGTCGCGTTATGATCAAAATAGTAGCGATGCATGGGCGCCCCTTAGCGCTATTATAGCAGTCCAGCATGTCTATCATTACCCTCACCACCGACTTCGGTCTGTCCGACCACTACGTAGGGGTCATGAAGGGTGTAATCCTGGGCCTCGACCCCGAAGCCCGCCTGGTGGACCTCTGCCACCAGGTGGAGCCCTACGACGTCCTGGGCGCCGCCCTGACCCTGGCTGCCTCTTACTGCTGGTTCCCCCCGCAGACGGTCCACCTGGTGGTCGTGGATCCCGGAGTCGGCTCCGCCCGCCGCGCCATCCTGGCCCAGGCCGGCTCCTGGTGGTTCGTCGCGCCCGACAACGGCGTGCTCGAGCTGGTCTATCGCCGGCGCCCTCACCGGGTCTGGGGGCTCGAGCCCGAAAAGTTCGCCCTTGAACCAATCAGTAATACTTTTCACGGCCGCGACGTCTTCGCCCCCGCCGCCGCCCTCATCGCCCGCGGCACGCCCCCCGAGCAGCTCGGCGACGCCATCGCCGAGTATGCCCGCCTCCCGATCCCCCAGCCCCGCGAGTCGGCTCCCGGCTGCCGCCTGGGCGCGGTGCTCAAGGTCGACCGCTTCGGCAACCTGATCACCAACTTTCAGACCGCCGACCTGCCCACCGCGTTCCTCATCACCGTCGGCGACGCCCGTATTCACACCCTGCGGCCGTCCTACTCGGCCGGCGCCCCCGGGGAGATCTTTGCCATCGCCGGCAGCTCCGGGTTCCTCGAGGTCTCCCTCAACCAGGACTCCGCCGCCCGGGCCCTCGGCGTCACCGCAGGCGCCCCCGTCGAGTTGGTGGATACATCCCGGCGGGAGTAGAATGGAGCGATTGCCATGGTAGATGAGCGCGATTTCTATACACAGTCCGAAACCACCAAGCCGGTCACGCTCTCGTGCCCGTACTGCCGGCAATCGGCCGAATATCCGTTGCATTGGGTGGTGCGGATGAAACGCGACCGCCTGCCCGGCGGCGCCGACGAGCGCGATCGCGCCAAGTTCCAGAAGGCGCAGTCCTACATGGTCCTCAAAGACGACAAGGTGATGTGCTCCAACCTGCGCTGCCGCAAGCGCTTCGATGTCTCGGGGATCAAGACGATGGCTTTTCTGTAAGGACGGTCGTGGGTTGTGGGCCCAAGCAGTGGGGCCAGCCACCGGCGCTCTCCCCCCTACCTGGCTTGGGGAGTAGGTCCTATCGGAATGCGGCCAGTTTCCGAGATGCCGACGATTCGGCGCAGTGACTGCTGGTTCTGCCCAGGAGGTGGAGGAAATACGATGGCTTCCGAGTGGGCGACAGTCCATTCCGAATCTTCTTTCGCCCACTTCTTCGGTATGGGCGGTTTACGTCCAAGTGCCTCAATTTCCCACAACGCCGTATCCTGGGAGCATTTTCACGCTCCGCTTGTGGAGGCCGACGCTATTCATGTCTCAGAGCAACAAGAGGATCAACGCGCATCGCGATTGCCATCGTGTTCTGCTTTTCGTACCGGAGAACATCGTTCACACAGTCCTTTTTACACGCTCACCAATGTTGAGCAAATGACCAGCTACGAGATGGGCGCAAGCAGAATCCTCATAACCCTCCGACAAGAGTACGGGAAACCTGAGCTGCGACGACGCTACCGCCACCCGCGTTCCCTCAATTCCTCGGGCGTTGGAGTCAGCGTGCTCTTCTGGTCGTACCTAACGGGAAAGTCGTAGTTCCTCACCTTCGCCCAGTGCTCAACTTCTTTGAACGTTTCATCAGTCGCCCACGGTGACACACAGATGCCCGTTACCACAGACTTCAAGTCAATCCGACGCCGCTTGCAATCGTGCACCCATTTGTGAAGGGGATTCACTTTATCCAAAGGCTCGCGGTGAGGAAAATTGTTTTGACCATAGTGCCGATTTTGTCCAGCGACCGGGTCATTGCTGCACAGGACCGCCCGGACTTCGTTCTCCCAAATAAAACTTGGACCCTTCGTATAAATGCACTGGAGGGTGTTGTACCCAGTCATTTCCTCGTTGCCGTACCGAACCTTGCCCAAATGGATCTCGTCCAGCATTCCACCGAGCGCCGACTTTAGGAGGTCATATCGGGAACACACCGCTACCCCGTCTTGGGCGTACCTGAACCACATGCGAAGCGTCTTTCCGTCGTAGAGGCTCCAACAGCTAAGGTAATACCCTGCGCTGTTCTGGCGAGTGAAGGCTTGGTCGTTATTGAGCGTCAATTCGTCGTGCAGAGCATACTTGACCAGCCCACGGACTTCCCGGACATACTCGTCAGTTGCTAGACCTTCGTTCGGGTCATCCTTCTTGAACAGATCAGTCCGACGGAAATACAGCTCCTGATTCGCCATGAGGTCTCGGAACTTATCCATGTCCAGAAACCGCCAAATCACCGCATCTTCGGGCGGCTCCAGCTGCGTGTGGTATGGCACTACGGGCATGCCCCACAATATCATCGTTCGCTTTGTATTCGCCGTTACGTTTGGACATCCTATCCGCGTGCATCCTTGGTCCCAAGCCGCCCTCTGCGGTCGCTTCGTGAATTGGGAAGGCTGCCCGGTGCCGCCCGCGGATGTCTCTAGCCCACCGACCACGTGAAGAAACCGCCCGAGGATTATTGGGCCCTTGATCGCTCCTCGGGGCCGGAAGTCGGGTTATGGGAAACTGGCGTCTCCCGCTGGCAGCCATCACTTGGTCGTATTGTCGGCTTCTCGTACATGTCTCCTGTCTCCCCGGCACCGATTGCGGACGTATGACGCTAACCGGAGAACTGGGGAGTACATGCCCCTGAAGTCGGGTTCGAAGAAGTGTGCATGAATGCGGGCCTGGGTGGCGGATAGCCCCGAGTAACGCCGCGGGGTTGATCAAACCGAATTCCTTTTCAGGCCAATGCCCGAGGCGCCACCTTCTCCCAATGGAACCGGTGGCTACTGGATCGCCTTACCAAACGGCTTCATGCCTCTCGCGAGCACCGTCTTTGGATACTCCCCGGTGCCGCACAGCAGGAAAGAGCCGAAGTCCTTGTACCAATCGCCGTCGGGAGCCTGTGGTTCTGACTTCACCCAAGTCTGCAATAAGCGAAGGTCGTCAAGTGAGATCTGGCGCTCTTCCACGCGTTCGAGAAGGTGCTGCCAAAGAGTACGAGGGAGATTAGAGAACCGGATCTTCGGCAATGGCGTCCGCTCCAAAGATGGCCCGAATCAGATCCTTCCCGGCCTCGTCTTTCCGCGCGGGCTCCTGCTCTTTCATGAACCGCTGATAGACAGCCTTAAGATTTTCTTTGGCGTCCCATTCCGCTCGAATGCCCCGCTCCGCCAGGGCGACGAGAGCGCGGCTCATCGTGAGATGACGCTGTTTCGCGACACGCCGAACTTGAACCGCAAGCGGAGCTGGAATGGTCACGCTCTGCCGAATTGGCTTGGCCCTTGGTTTTCGTGAGAGCGACTTGGCTTGGCTCCGCATATCCTCATTGTACGTCGAGTTGCACCACTGTGGTTCAACCCATGCGTCTACCTTACTTCAGCGCCGGCC